>CATZYY010000112.1 GCA_958426425.1 uncultured Oscillospiraceae bacterium | reverse complement strand
CTTGAACAGGGTGGTCTTGCCGGCGCCGTTGCGGCCCAGCAAGCCCACCCGCTCTCCCTGGTCGATCTGAAAGGTCAGACCGTCCAGCACATTGCGGCCCACTTCAAAGGACTTGACCAGGCCGCTTACCTGTATCTCAATCATAGGTCTCCCGCAGCTGCTTCACAAGCTGTTCAAAGTGCATGGCGTGGGACGCCTTGACCAGCATAGCGGTATTCTCCTCCAGCTGGCGCTTCAGCTCATGAATCGCCTCCTCCTTAGTGGAAAAATGCACGGTGGTGCCGCCGCTTTGCGCGGCGCCGTCGGCGATCTTGACGGCCTTCTCTCCGATGGCCGCCACAAAGTCGATGCCCAGCATGGCCGCCAGGGCGCCCATATTATAATGGGCCTGGGCGGTCAGCTGCCCCAGTTCTCCCATATCTCCAAGAACGGCCACCTTCCGGTCGCACTCCGTCTTGGCCAGGATCTCCAGGGCCGCCGTAACGGACTGGGGATTGGCGTTGTAGCAGTCGTCCAGAATCAGGCGGTTGCCCGGCAGCCGGATCACCCGCATCCGGGAGCCGGCGCTCTCATAGGAGGCAACACCCCGAACGATCTCCTCCCGGCTCAGTCCCAGCTCCTCTCCAATGGCCACCGCCATGGAGGCGGAGTAGGCCATGTGCTCGCCGGGGGCCGGAATGGTCAGCTCATAGCGGCCCCGCAGGGTGGTGACGGCGCAGGTGATGCCCTCCACCCCGTGGTCCGCAATCTCGGAAATCCGCACGTCGCAGCCGGGGGTCTGACCGCAGCGGACCGTGCGGCAGGGCAGCTCCAGGCCCCGCAGCAGGGCGTCGTCCCCGTTGAGGACCGCCAGTCCGTCCGGCCGCAGATACTCAAAAATTTCGCACTTGGCCTGTAAAATTCCCTGACGGCTGCCCAGATTTTCAATGTGGGCGTCGCCGATGTTGGAGATCACGGCAATGTCCGGCCGCACCATCTCCCCCAGATACCGGATCTCCCCAAAATGGTTCATGCCGGTCTCAATCACCGCCGCCTGGTGCTCCGGCGCCAGGGCCAGAAGGGTCAGGGGCGTGCCGATGTCATTGTTGAAGTTCTCCGGCGTCTTCAGTACCCGGAGCTTGGCCCCCAATGTGGCGGCAATCATCTCCTTGGTGGTGGTCTTCCCCACGGAGCCGGTGATCTGCACAAAGGGGATGGGAAACCGATCCCGGTAGGCGGAGGCCAGGGCCCGCAGGGCAAGGCGCGTATCCGCCACCTGGATATAGAACTTATCCGCCCGCAGGGTCTGAGGTCTCCGGGCGCACAGACAGCCGGCGGCGCCGGCGGTCAGGGCGGCATCGATGAAGTCGTGGCCGTCGAACCGCTCGCCTACCCAGGGCAGGAACAGACTGTCCCTGAGAATTTTCCGGCTGTCGGTGCAAACGGCCCGCACCACGGGCGCCTCCGGCGTCGGGTTCAGCCACCGTCCATCCACGGCGGCGGCGATCTCCTGTACAGTCATGGGCAGCATATGCTCATCCTCTCCTATTAATCCGCAGGGACAAATCCACAATCTCCTGGCACAGCTGCCGGTAGCTGATGCCAACGGCGGCGGCCTCCTTGGGGACAAAACTGGTGGGCGTCATGCCGGGCAGGGAATTGGCCTCCAGCACCCACAGCTTCCCGCTCTCGTCCAAAATCATATCGGTGCGGGAGTAGACCTCCAGCCCCAGGCAGCGGTGGACCCGCAGAGCCAGCTCCCCGGCAGCCTCCATAACCTCCGGCGGCACCTGGGCCGGGCAGGTCTCCAGAGCAGCGCCGGCCTGATACTTGGCGGCGTAGTCAAACTCCTTCCCGGCGGGCACGGTCTCCACCGCCGGCAGCCACCGCTCGCCCAGAACCGCCACGGTCAGCTCCCGGCCGAAGATCCGCTCTTCCACCAAAACCTTGGCGCCGTAGCGCAGCACCTCTTCCAATGCCGAGCGCAGGGCCGTCCGGTCCTCCGGTAAGTACACGCCCAGGGACGACCCGCCCCCGATGGTCTTTACCACGCAGGGCATGGGCAGCTCCGCCGCCAGACGGTCCACATCCGCCGGCCCATACTCCAGCAGCTGCCACTGAGGCGTGGGGATGCCGGCGGCATCCATAAGCCGCTTGGCCACGGCCTTGTCCATGGCGGCGGCGGAGGCTAAGTGGCCGGAGCCGGTATAGGGCACGCCCATCAGGTCCAAAGCGGCCTGAATGCGGCCGTCCTCTCCGTCCATGCCGTGGAGACCCAGGAACACGATGTCCGCCGCGGCGCACAGCTCCAGCACATGGGGGCCGATGTGGCTGGGGCCCTGGTCGGAACGGCTGCGGCGCACCGCCGCAAGGTCCGGGGCCTGAGCCCGGACACGGACATCGGCGCACAGTCCGTCCGGCGCGTCGAACAGGGTATC
The DNA here is from genome assembly GCA_958426425.1 of uncultured Oscillospiraceae bacterium. Taxonomy (GTDB): domain Bacteria; phylum Bacillota; class Clostridia; order Oscillospirales; family Oscillospiraceae; genus Oscillibacter. The sequence goes on along the minus strand of CATZYY010000112.1, from coordinate 5,269 downwards.
CAGGTCCGCCGGCACCTGCTCCAATCCCAGGAACAGGTCCACCAGAACGGCCCGGTGGCCGTTTTCCCGCAGGGCCCGGCACACGCCGGTGCCCGAAACCAGGGACACCTCCCGCTCGGTGGAGATGCCGCCGGCCAGCACAACAATTTTCATGGAACTCTCATATCCTTTCTGAGCAGCGCCTCCGCTGCCCATACTGGTAGCATTATACTATTTGAATTCTATTTAGTTTAGCACAATCTTCCTGTGAATACAACCGCAAAAAACGCCAGTACCAGGTCCTTTCCTTTGCCTCTTCTCCGTCTCTTTTTCCACCGCGTAAAGGCGCTTTCCTTTTCATGGAAAAAGGCCGCCCCGCAGGGCGGCCTTTTGGGAAATCTCCGTTCAGCCCAGCCAGTCCAGCAGTCCCGCCGGCTCTCCCTCCAGCAGCGTTGCCGCGGCGGAGAGCATCTGGGCGGCGTCAGCCCGGGTCACGGCGCTGTCCAGGCTGTCGCTGCCGAAGCTGCCGGCAGAGAGGACGCTGACGGCCTCCATATTGCCCACCGCCTGAGCCGCCCAGGAGGGCACCGCCTCCCGGTCCGCGTACCAGACCTCCAGCTCCACATCCGCCACGTCCAGGGCGCGGTTAAGGACCGTGGCGGCCTCGTTGAAGGTGATGGGGTCCTCCCCCTGGAAGGCGGCGCCCTCAGCGGTGGACACGCCCTGGACGATACCATCCGCCACGCCGGCGGCGGCGTAGGCCTTGGCCCAGGTGGGGATGGCGGCGTCGTCACAGAATCCGGTCATGGTCACGTCTGTCACCTCCCGGCCTGTGGTCTCCAGCACCATGGCCAGGAACTCTCCCCGGGAAACGGTCTTGTCGGGTTCAAAATAGTACTGGTCCCCGATCTTCACGCCGGTGAACACGCCCGCCTCCGCCAAGTCCTGGGCGGCGGCTGCGGCGGCGGAGCCGGCCGTATCGGCGTAGGTGACGCCGGAGCGGGGCTTTTGGATCTCCACCTTCACGGTGGCCGGGGCGGACACCCGTCCGGCGGTGTCCGTGGCGGTGTAGGTGAAGCTGTCGGAGCCGGTAACGCCCTCGTCAGGGGCGTAGGTAAAGCGGTCTCCCTCCACCACCACGGTGCCCTTCCGGGGCTGGTCCGCCACGGCGAAGGTAAAGGTCTCCCCCTCCTCCCCCACGGCCTGGAACTGGGTCTCATAAGGGATGTCCCGGTAGGTGGCAATCTCCAGATCCCGCGCAGTGGGTGCCCCCTCCTCCGGGGTGGCCTCCGCCTTCCCCAAGCCAAAGATGGCCTGGGTCCCCACGGTCATAGTCACGGCCGCCGCCAGGACCAGGGCGGGTACGCGTTTGAGCAAATGGCTTTTCAAGCTGATCGAACCTCCTGTTTTTCAAGTAGTGACAGTTCTAGTCTCCGCCTGAAACGCCGGAAATATGCGCGGAGAAACACCCCCAGACAAGCAAACGGCGGCCGGAGCATCCGGCCGCCGCCAGCGTGGCGAAAAAGTCTTTTCGCCACGCTGAGCAAGTTTTTTGAAACTTTTTTAAGTTTCAAAAAATTTATAATTGAAAACGAATGGCCCAGGTCACCATCTCTTGCCGCTCTGCGGCAATTCACCTTGAGGAACCCCTCCTGGGTTATCTTCGCGCCAAGTGCCGCCGCTTTCAGCGGCGGTTGCGCTCCGAAACGCGCCTGCGGGCGCAGCCTCTCGTAACTCTCTTCCTTCCCGCCGCGCAAGTCCTCCCACTTTTTCGACAGTCTCGCCTGTGCTCTTTTTCTCACCGCTGCCGCCCCGGCCGCCACAGGGCGGGAGACCGTTTCTTGATGCCGGACACGATGCCCATGGCGATAAACAGCGTCACCACCGAGGACCCGCCGTAGCTGAAAAAGGGCAGCGTGACGCCGATGGTCGGCATGACAAACAGGCACATGCCGATGTTGATGACGGTCTGATAGATCAGCATGGCTGCCATGCCCACGCAGATATAGCAGTGGAACGGCGTCTGGGCATTCTTGGCCACCCGCAGCACCCGGAAAATAATCACTGTCAGCAGGATGATTACCGCAAGACACCCCACCAGCCCCAGTTCCTCTCCACAAACAGAAAACACAAAGTCCGTCCATCGGTTAGGCAAAGACTGGGGAAATGAGCTCTGCGTCTGGGTGCCGTTCATATAGCCCTGGCCGAAAAGGCCGCCGGAGCCGATGGCCATAAGACTGCGGGTCTGCTGCCAGCCCACACCCAAGGAATCATAGGAGTGATCCACCAGGACCCGGAAGCGGTCCATCATATAACCGGGGATCAGGTCCAGCACCCAGGCGGCCGCGAAGCCGGCCCCGCTTCCCAGGAACAACAGCGCGAACCACCGCAAAGCAAAGCCGGCGGCAAAGGCCATGCACAGGAAAATGAAAAAGAAGGTCAGGGCATTGCCCATGTCCCCGGAGATTGCCACATACCAGCCCATGAGCAGCAGGGTATGGCCCGCCACTTGAGACGCCGCCGGAAAGGACCGCAGGTCCCGTTTCTCCTCCCGCAGCCAGGATAGCTGCTTGGCCAGCAGCAGCGTAAAGGTGATCTTCACCACCTCCGCCGGGCCGATCTGGAAGGGAATGCCGGGAAACTTCAGCCAGGCCTGATTGCCGGTGGTGGCTTCGCCCACGCCCAGGGGGGTCTTCAAAAGCCCGATGAACACCAGATTGAACGCCACCAGCCACTTCCACTTCTTCAGCACAATCTCGATATCAACCATGGACATGAGCACGTACATACAAAAGCCCAGCAGCATGGCAATCCCCTGAACGCCCACATACCGCAGCATTTTCGTTGCAGGCTCCATGTAGTGGGTGGCGCTGGCGATCAGCACCATGCCGAATACCGTGGCGGTGCAGCAAAGCCCCAGCAGGACCAGGTCGGCCTGCCGGAAAAAGTCCGCCAAAATGGCTTTCAGTCGGTTCCACATGGTGCGTTTTCCTCTCTTCGGCGCAGAATTTGTCAGTTGGAGTATACCACAAACCAACAAGGGTGTAAACGCCGCAAAAATCTTTTTACAGACCGTTCAAAATGTGATATACTAAGTTGATTTTTGGAAGATGCCTGTGAAAGGAGGCGGAGATTGTGGAATTCCGCACCTGCGGAGAGGCGGAGACCGAGGCCCTGGGGGTCCGTCTGGCCGCCGTGCTGACCCCCGGCGCCGTAGTTGCCTACCGAGGGGGCCTGGGCATGGGCAAAACCGCCTTCACCCGTGGCCTTGCCCGGGGGCTTGGGTACAAGGGCCGGGTCACCAGCCCCACCTTCACCATCGTCAACGAGTACGAGGGGGGCCGCCTGCCCCTGTTCCACTTCGACATGTACCGGCTGGAGGGGGCCGACGCCCTGTTCGACATCGGCTGGGAGGATTACCTGGACCGGGGCGGCGTGTGCGCCGTGGAGTGGAGCGAGCTGGCGGAGGAGGCCCTGCCGCCGGAGACCGTGTTCGTCACCATCGCCCGCAGCCCGGAGGCGGATAATAGCCGGGTCATCACCATAGAAGGAGTGGACTTGCCATGAAAATTCTGGCACTGGAGACCTCTGCCAAGGCGGTCTCCGCCGCCGTCACCGAGGATGGGAAGGTCCTTTGCAGCGGCTATCAGGACACCGGCCTGACCCACAGCCGCACCCTGATGCCCATTGTGGAGGGTATGCTGAAAAATACCGGCCTGGCCGTCCGGGACTGCGACGCCATCGCCGTGGCGGTGGGTCCCGGGTCCTTCACCGGCATCCGCATCGGCGTGGCCGCCGCCAAGGGGCTGGCCTTCGCCGCGGAGAAGCCCGCGGTGGCGGTGTCCACCCTGGAGGCCATGGCCCGGAACGTGGCCCACATGGAGGGACTCATTATCTGCGCCATGGACGCCCGGCGCAGTCAGGTCTACAACGCCCTGTTCCGCTCCAGCGGCACCGGCGCCCCGGAGCGTCTGACCGAGGACCGGGCCATCGGCCTTGCGGACCTTGCGGCGGAAGTTGCCGCCATGGAAGGGCCCCGGATCGTCCTGGGCGACGGGGCGCCCCTGTGCCTGAAGGCCCTGGCGGAGCGGGACATTCCCTGCGTGGCCGCGCCGCCCCAGCTTATCATGCAAAACGCTGTATCCGTGGCCCTGTGCGCCGGGGAGGCCGCCCTCCGGGGCGGGCTGATGGACCCCCAGGCCCTGTCTCCGGTGTATCTGCGGCCGCCCCAGGCCCTGCCCCTGCGGGAGCGGCAGTAACCAATCGTTCTCTATTTTTTAAGATAAAGGAGCATACATTTATGAACGGGAAAGTACATGTGATGGACCATCCCCTGGTGGCCCACAAGCTGACCATCCTGCGGGACAAGAACACCAGCGTCAAGGACTTCCGGGAGCTGGTCAGTGAGATCGGTATGCTGATTACCTATGAGGCCACCCGGGACCTGCCGCTGACGGAGAAAGAGGTGGAGACCCCCATCTGCAAAACCACCGCCCCCACCCTCAAGGGCAAGAAATTCGCCATTGTTCCCATTCTGCGGGCGGGCCTTGGCCTGGTGGACGGCGTGCTGCGGATGGTGCCCTCCGCCCGGGTTGGCCACATCGGCATGTACCGGGACGAGGAAACCCTGGAACCCCATGTCTACTTCTGCAAAATGCCCAAGGACGTGGCCGAGCGGGATATCCTGATCGTGGACCCCATGCTGGCCACCGGCGGCAGCGCCGAGGCCGCCATCGACGAGATGAAAAAGCGGGGCTGCAAGAATATCAAACTCATGGTGCTGCTGGCCGCGCCGGAGGGCATTGAGCGCATTCAGAAGTCCCACCCGGATGTGGATATCTACTGCGGCGCCGTGGACGACCACCTGAATGAACACGGTTACATTGTCCCCGGTCTGGGCGACGCCGGCGACCGGATTTTCGGCACGAAATAAGCCTCAAGGGAGAGGAGCGATCCCATGACACAGATGAGGACCCCTTCCAAACGCTGGGGAACCGTCTTTCTTGCGGTGCTGATCCTGGTGTTTTTGCTGCTGACCATCCCCTATGTGCCTCTGCGCTCCAGCCTCTCCCGGACCTATTTCGGCGGAATCTGGGAGGAGGGAAGCGGCGTCATGACGGCGGAGGTCACCGCCTCGCTGGAGGCGGTCCGCACCCGCTATCTGCTGCGCTCCCAGGCCAATGAGATCACCGGCACCGTGACACTGGAGGGCGGGGAGCTGGACGGGGACCACACCCTCTATCTGCGGCAGGCCAACGCCGAGTCGGCGGCGGGCTGGGTCTTCCACTCC
>CATZYY010000111.1 GCA_958426425.1 uncultured Oscillospiraceae bacterium | reverse complement strand
AACCATGTCCCTTTTTATCCTCTTTTCAATTTGCGAAACTTATTCTACCTTATCGCGCCATTCTGGTGGAGCTGGTAGACCAGCTGCTTCGCAAGGTCTGCACCCTGGGGTGAAGACCGACTCCAGGAGAAATATCCTGGGGATCATCCTGGCTGCCGCCGCTGCCATCTTGTGTACGATCATCGATCAAGTGATGAAGGAGGAATGAGTTATGAAAGAAGAAACCTATATCTGCGCGATTTGCGGACGCAAATACCCCATCTCCCAGCGGGAAGAGTTCGACGGGCAATCCCTGTGCCCTCACTGTTTCACAGAAGAGACCGTGGCCTGCCATGTCTGCGGAGAACGGGTCTGGACTGATGACAATGCTGGGAACAGTGACATGCCGCTCTGTGAGCATTGCTACGACCGCTATTACACCAACTGCGTCCGCTGTGGGGAGCTGCTTCACAACGACGAAGCCTACTATGACCGGGACGACCCGGACGAGGAAGAGCCGCTCTGCCATGCCTGCTATACCCGGACTGCCGGAGAGCGGGCGATCCAAGACTACTGCTACAAGCCGGAGCCGATTTTCTACGGAGACGGCCCCAGGTTCTTTGGTGTGGAGCTGGAGATCGATGGGGCCGGGGAATATGGCTCCAATGCCAGAAAGCTCCTGAAAATCGCCAATGACGGCGAAGAGAGGATCTACTGCAAGCACGACGGCTCTCTGGAAGAGGGGTTTGAGATCGTCACCCATCCCATGTCCCTGCACTACCAGCTCCGGCAGATGCCCTGGGAGCAGATCTGCAAGGGAGCCGTGGATCTGGGCTACACCAGCCATCAGGCAGGGACCTGCGGCCTTCACATCCATGTGAGCCGTCTGGCCTTTGGAGAGACCGAGAAGCAGCAGGATGCCGTCATCGCCCGTATTCTGTACTTTTTCGAGAAGCACTGGGAAGAGCTGCTGAAATTCAGCCGCCGGACACCCCGCCAGCTGGAACGGTGGGCGGCCCGGTACGGCTATAAGGAGCAGCCCATGGAGATCCTGGATCACGCTAAGAAAGGGTATCACGGCGGGCGCTATACCTGTGTGAACCTCACCAACCAGGACACCATCGAATTCCGGATGTTCCGGGGAACGCTCAAATCCAACACATTGATCGCCACGTTGCAGCTCGTTGACCGGATCTGCGACGTGGCGATCTATCTGTCTGACGACGAGCTGAAAGCCCTGTCCTGGACCACCTTTGTCTCCGGCTGTCAGTCTCCGGAACTGGTGCGGTATTTGAAGGAACGGCGGCTGTATATCAATGAGCCGGTCATGGTGGAAGCGGAGGTGTGAAGATGTGCTGCCTGTTTGGATTGATTGACACGGAGCTGCGCTTTACCGGAAAGGAAAAGTCCAAAATGTTCCACGCCCTGGCCTCCGCCAGCGAGGCCAGGGGGACGGACGCCACGGGGGTGGCCTACGATTACAGCAGGACGCTCCACATCTACAAGCGGCCCATTCCCGGCCACAAGCTGAACTTCTATCTGCGGAACGATACCCGCTTCGCCATGGGCCACACCCGCATGACGACCCAGGGCATTGCCAGGAGGAACTATAACAACCACCCCTTCCGGGGGATCATGCAGGCCGGGACCTTTGCCCTGGCCCACAATGGAGTTTTAGACAATGACTTCAGCCTGCGGAAGAGCCTGCACCTGCCCAGGACCAGGATCGAGACGGACAGCTACATCGCCGTCCAGCTGATCGAGCAGAAGGGCATCCTGAACTTCGACAGCCTCCGGTATATGGCGGAGCTTCTGGAAGGCTCCTTCACGATCACGGTGCTGGGGGATGACGGAAACCTGTACATCGTCAAGGGGGATAACCCGTTCTGCCTGTACTTCTTCCCGGACTGCGGCCTCTACCTCTATGCCTCCACGGAGGACATTCTTTGTCAGGCTCTCCGGAAAATTCAAGCGCCCCTCGGAAAGAGCAGGAAGATCCCTGTCCGATGCGGCGAGATCCTGCGGATCAACCAGACCGGGCGGCTCGACCGGGAGACCTTTGACGACAGCAAGCTGTTCCGGTGCAGATATCCCCGGCTCCTGATGGATGATCCGTACTGCCGCAGCTTCCCCCATACGGCAGAAGGCCAGACCCACCTGGACGAGCTGAAAACGGTGGCGCTGGCCTTCGGATATTCTCCGGAGGATGTTGATCTGCTGGCCGCCCAGGGCTTCACCGCCGACGAGCTGGAGGACCTGTTTTACTGCGGTGAGATCTGATCCATTTCCCCTTTGGGAGTGGACACAAAAAAAGAATCGCTTGTCAGAGCGATTCTTTTTTTGTGTTCATTGCCATGATGAAGGTTTTCAGAAGCTGTTCCGCATAGGCCAGCTCAGAGGGGGAACAGCTGCGGAGCAGCTGGGTGATGGGGCTGGAACTCTCGGCATTCTCCCTGCCGAAGAGAATGAAGTCCGTGGACAGGCGCAGGACCTCGGAGATCCGGCACAGGGTCTGGACGGACATCCCCTTGACACCCAGCTCAATGTCCGAGCAGAATTTCGGCGTCACGTCCAGCAGCTCCGCGAACTGCTCCCGTGTGTAGCCCAGAAATTCCCGCTGCCTGCGGATTCTCCCGCCGATTGAAACCCAGTCCATAGCACCCCTCCGTTTTTCATCAGTTTAACCCGGAGAGTTTAGACTATAAATGAACTTATAGGGTTGAATAGTAGGAACTTTTAGGGTATAATAGTTCAAATACCGTAGGGAGGGATTTTATGTCCATGTCAAACAAGCCCACAGATCCTAAGGAACTGAATCGATTGCTTCGTGAATGCAATGACTTTATCCGCAACGCCAAAACTGAGTGGGAGCAAGACCTCAAAGAATGTCAAAAGGATCTTGAAGATGCAACTGCTGAACTGTCACGGGCAGAAAAAGAATATCAAAATGAGCTGATGCAGGCGCTGGCTGAGAATTACAGCGAAGCCCAGATTGTAAGTCTCAAGCAGATACATGAGGAAGTAATCGCCTCCTGCAAAAAAATAAACAGCGAGCAGAAGAGGATGTACAAAAGGCTCAGGAATACTTAGCAAAATATCCAGAATTATTGGCACAGGCAAAAGCGGATAAAGAGCGCATTGAAGCCCAGCTTGCTATACGAGAGCCGCAAGTCAATGGTGGAGTTAAATGGGCAATCAACATTGGCTTTTGGGTAATTGTGATTGCAGTTTTTCTAAAAGCCTGTGGTTAAGGAGGCTTATGATGGGTGGCTTACAGCTTATTCTTGTATTAGTAATTGCAGTGGCACTATGGATCTTATATCACAAGGTCTTTCATGTAGTCTACTTTAATGCAATCCAGGGTTTATTTCGCGAAGCTGTCATATGCATCATCATTGCAGGGATCATTGTCTTTGGTATTTCTGGTAAAATCGGTGATACACTCCATCCCAAAGAAGAACTCCCATACTTGGGAATATTTCATAACTTGGAATATTTAAACGGCAGTGGATTTGACACGATGCTTACTATCAGTGAGGGCGAAAAGAGCGGTGAGCTTTTGATTAAAGGCTACTCAACCCCGGTAAATATAAACTATGTCCAGTCCTTCGAAATATCTATCTCTCGTCCAGAAGGAGACTCATTCACCTGTGATACCGGTTCCTACGGAACCCTCTCTATTACCTTTGACTCTAAAGAAAATACGTTGACTGTTACACAAGAGGTTCCAGATATTAGTATTCCAGCACCATATACCGGCACTTATGTTGCAGATGATGTTTGGTGGAACGACTATTCTGAGGAACGGAAGGCCGCCACTGAAGCGGCAGAAGTTGCGAGCAAGCCAAACGGATGGATTGAAGAATATTTTGGCAGTTATGTGTGGACTCCATTTCTTGATGGTGAAGAATATGCTCCATATATGACAATAAGACTTTCCGCTGGTCTAACAAGTGTTGATTTTCGCTTAACTGCATATGATCAGGACTCAAATTTTGTGGATTACTATATTCCATATCCCCGTGGCCCGCAAGAAGATACTTATATAGAGCATATGAGCGATAGCGGATTGATTGCATTTGAAATCGAACTTGCAGAAAATGGGATGCCATCTATAGAAATCAAGAATTTCCCGCAGTCTCAACTAATCGGTTCATACGGTATGCGGCCCGAATCATTTGATGTACGGCTTGGGAAACCAGGCATTCTCTTGAAATGGGATGGTACGTATGTTTGCAACAATGGCGGAGAAGATGGCAGTAAAACCTTGACTGTCACTCAAAATGGCAGCACATCACTGTCTATTGATATGATACACAACTATGCCAACGGTAACATGGAGACATATTATGCGGAAGCAGAAATTGGAGCATTCGGAGAAGGGCCTTATTTTGCTGCGTGTACCCAAGATGATAAAACTCTGTATTTTAATTTAGAGGTTGATCCTACTTCTGGTGAAAAAGTAATTCGGTTGGATCAACTAGGCATATACCCAGCAATCGACCTGGAATATGACGGTACTTATCAAGTCGCAGATAATTACATTACCACTGAAACAGAACCACAGGAAAGCCACGTTTCTCCTGTGCATGACGAGCAAGATTTATCTCGAAACGGGTCTGTGGCAAATGCAGCCGCTTCAGATACTAGTGTTCAAGGAGCCAAAGAAAAGAGTTGGCCTGGAACCTATATCTGTAATAACGGTGGATTAGATGGAAGCAAAACACTTGTCGTCATGCCAAACGATGACAGCACCCTTCATATTCAAATGTCACACACTTATGGCGATGGAAGAGTTGAAGAATTTGAATGTATTGCTGAAATCGGAACCTATTCTAATGGCGATGATTTTGCATCATACGAGGATGAAAAAACGCTCTATTTTTCGCTAGAGCCAGATGGGATAGAAGTTTCACAAATAGGTATATACCCAGATCAAGATTTAGAATTTGACGGAACATATCTCAAGAAGCAATAGGTATGTTGAATCGGGTATCTCTTCTTATGTTGGCAGAACTCGATCATCAGTCCGCCAGCCTCTAAGCTTTAAACTCAGTTCTCTTATCCAGGGAAGGCGTCAAATGAAGGCCTACAACCCCCGTCCGGCCAGGGGGTTGCACGGCCTTCATTTGACGCTTTCTCCTCACAGCATTTCTCAAATCAAATTGCCAAAATCGTACGACAAAAGTACGACAGGGCAAGGGATTATTTCCGTGCTGTCCTGCCAGAAAGATCCACGAAACCCTTGTGCCACAAGGGTTAGAAAACACCCGACTCGCTTGACGTGCAGGGGGTCACAGGTTCGAGTCCTGTATCGTCCACCAGAACAAAGCCCTTGAAACCGAAAGGTTTCAAGGGCTTTTTCTTTTTGCCCCGCGGCGTTTTCCCTTGCTGCTTCCCTTGGTTGAGGCACTCAGCCCACAGCATCCGTTGAACCTGTCCTGCTGCGTGCCCCAGGTAAAATTTCCGGCGAATCCCAACGGTCTCCAGGCTCCTCTCTGCAGTCATTTCCCGGCAGCAGGATCCGCAAGGTTTTACCCCCGCGAAAGATTTATTGAAAAACGATAAATAATCATTGACAAACAATAATATGCTATGGTAGGATACAGCCAAAAGGAGGAATGCCCATGGAAGCATCCCGCGTACAGCGAATTGCCCGGGTTCTCAATGTCCTGGTGCTGATCGCTCTGATCTGCAATATCATCGTCTTATATCTGGTACCCGCCGCAGTCCTCTCCGGCGGCCCCGGCCTGCTGGGCGGCGTGGGGAGCTACCTTGGCGGCATATTCCGCCCCGGGGAGGACGATATTCTTGCCGCCGGGATCATGGGCAGCTTCCTGGCCTGGATCTGGTTCTGGCGGGATCTTCCCAGCATGGTGCTGACGCTGTTTTTGGTAGTCTCCGGCATCTGCACCGCCGTCATTCTCTGGCAGGGTCGACGGGTACTGCGGACCATCCTGAAGGGGACCCCCTTTTCACCGGAAAACGCCGTCAGCCTGAGGCGGGCATCGGTCTGCGCCTTCGTCATCGCCGGGGCCGCGCTGATTCGGGTGGTGTTCAGCGTGTGCTACTTCCGCTCGCCGGAACCCCTGCTGTCCTACAATGCCCTGTTTGTCCCCATTTTCGCCATGGCGGGCCTTTTGTGCCTGGTCATGTCCGCCCTGTTCCGGCAGGCGGCGGAGATCAAGGCGGAAAACGATTTGACGATTTGAGGTGGGCCATGGCGATTGTAGTCAATTTGGACGTGGTCATGGCAAAACGGAAGATGTCCCTGAACCAGCTGTCGGAAAAGGTGGACATCACTCTGGCCAACCTGTCTATCCTGAAAAACAACAAAGCCAAGGCTGTGCGCTTTTCCACCCTGGAGGCCATCTGCGCCGCCCTGGACTGTCAGCCGGGGGATCTGCTGGAGTTTGTGCCGGATCAGGAGGCGCCATGAGAACGCTGAGAATTTTGCGGGCGGTTTTGTGGGCCGCGCTGTTCCTTCTATTGGCGCTGCTTTTGCCGGTGCTGGCCATCAGTCTCCGGCCCATCTGACAAAGTGATCCCTCATATCTGAATGCATTCTGTCCATCCTATGTGGACAGTTGAAAAAGGAGAATTTCATATGTCTGGTTCTGAAAACGCCCTCCCCAAGGGAGGGTTGGAAAAGTCTGCGCAAAATTCCGGAAAAGCCTATGAGATGGACCGGAAAAGCCGTCCTCTTTTAGCGGCCACGGTACTGTGGTGTTTTCTGCTGGTGGACACGATCCTGTGGAACTGGCCCTGGGGCCTGGGGCTCAGCGCCGTGGGCCTTCTGTGGTATGTCCTGGTGCTGTGGGAGCTGGGACTCGGGTGCCTGAAACGGCGGGAAGACCGGGTGCTGCTGGTGGTCAATTTAGCCCTGCTGATCTCCTTTGCCCTGACCTCCAACGGCTGGTTCCGGGCGTGGAACTTTCTGGCCCTGGCGGGGCTGGTGCCGGTACACCTGATGTCCCTGTCGGGAGCGGGGCATCTGCCCTGGCAGCGCCCTGTCATGCTGTGGGAACGATTTTGCCTGATGCTGCTGGCCCTGTTCGGCCAGCTGGGGGCTGTGGGCGCGGCCCTGACCGCCGCCTCTGCGCCCCGGCGACGGACCTTGGCTGCGGTGCTGGGCGCTGTGGGCGCCCTGGCGCTGGCGGCAGTGCTGGTGCCGGTTCTGTCCTCCGCCGACGCCCTGTTTGCCGCGGCCACGGCGCAGCTGCGGGCCTTTGTCAACGCCCACTTCACCTCTGCTCTGTGGAAGCTGGTCTGGGCGGTGCTGCTGACCCCCTTTGCCTTCAGTCTGCTGTACTTCCTGCGGCGGCCCTCCTCCCTGCCCCGGCAGCCCCAGAAGGCCGGCCGCAAAGTGGACGGTCTTGCCTTCGCCGTGATGCTGGCGGGGGTGGTAGTCCTGTACGCCCTGTTTCTGGCCATCCAATCCGCCGGCCTCTTCGGCGGCGAGGCCTATCTTGCCGCCCGGGGTCTTTCCTACGCCCAGTGGGCCCGCAGCGGCTTTTTCCAGATGGTGGGCGTGACGGTGGTAAATCTGACGGTGCTGCTGATGTCCCTGACTTTCTCCCGGCGGGAGGGACGGAGCTTTGCGGCGGTGCGGCTGCTGGGTGCGGTGCTGACGGCGGAGAGTGTTCTGCTCCTGGCCTCCGCCGCCTGGCGGATGACGCTGTACGTGGAGGCCTACGGCCTGTCCTTCAA
>CATZYY010000110.1 GCA_958426425.1 uncultured Oscillospiraceae bacterium | reverse complement strand
GGGTAGTGATTGCAGAACCTGTCCTGGGGCGCGATCTTGTACTTTTGCGAGCACTTCTTGTGCCCGTATGCGATGGACGGCAGCGACCTTGACCGCAGGCACTCCTGCTCCAGCGTCTGCCGCCGGCCAAGGAAATCCCGATACCATACACGGGTGATGGGCGGCATACCGTGGGACTGGAGCCATCGATCCATGACTCTGAGATACCAATAGGTATGGGGCTGCTCCCCGCCGGGGTCTGAAAAGAGGATCAGGTCCACGGGGATCTTCCGCCGCCACAGCCCGACCAGCATCGCCGTGCTGTCCGTCCCGCCGCCATAACCTACCACGATCATGCCGGCACCGCCTGTTCCTTCGCCTTCCGCGGCAGGTCCTTTCCTGTGTCCGTTCTCCTGAACAGTTTTGCCTTGTACTCCGGTGCCACCACCTTCAGGGTGTGGCGGTCCGAACCGCAGCGATACAGGCACTCGCCCCGCTTGACCTCCCGGATGATCCCATATTCAAAGGGCTGCAGCTGGAGATTCCGCATATAGAACTGCTGATCCACCACACCCGCATTGAAATAAAACTGATGGGTGGGGATGGCGAACAGCGGACGGGTCATCTCCCGGATACCAGGCTGGTCGAAGTCCTCCAGATTCTGCGTGGCGAGGATCAGGTGGGACTTCTGCTTTCTCACCCGTTTCAGCGAGTTGCGGATATAGGTGATGGCAGTGGGGTTGTTGAGCCACAGGTACAGCTCGTCGATGGTTGCCACGGAATTGCCCGCGGACAGGAGCTGGCCGGACATATAGGAGAGGATGGTGAACAGCAATGTGTCCCGCAGGTTCTGGGCCACATCGTCCAGGGCCTTCACGCCAAACACCAGGAAGCGGGCGGACTGGATATTGGTATGGCCGTTGAAAAAACGGGCGTCCGCCCCCTTGCACATGGAATGCAGTCCCAGCAGCAGGCCCCGGAGGATCTCCGGCGTGTAGAGCTGGTAGGGTCCGTAGCTTTCGTAGTTCTGATACGCATCCTCAATGAGTTCATACAGATCGGAGAGGATCGGGTAGTCCATGGGCTGCAGCTGGAAGAATTCCGTATCATCCGAGATCCCCCACTTCTGATAGAGCCGTTCTATCATGATTCCCAGCGTGTCGATATGGGCCGTGTCAAAGCCCTTGTAGACCCGGAAGATATCACGGAGGAACGAGGTGTGCTGGGCCAGAAGCGTTCCACGGAATGCCGGCGGCGCCTCCGGGTCCTCCTCTCCCGTCCCGTCGTCCCAACGGCGTAGCTCCAGCAGGTTGATCCGGTACTGGCCGCTCAGAAGGTCCAGGTAGGTCCCACCCAGGTTCGTGCAGAGATCATCCATCTCATGCTCGGAGTCCAGGCAGATCACCGTTTTCCCCGCCTCCAGCACATTGCAGAGCAGGAGCTGGAGCAGGTAGGTCTTGCCCTGACCGGAGTTACCCAGGATCGTGGCGCTGCCGCTGGTCTTGTCGTCATCCTTCTGATCCAGATCCACGAACACATTGGAGCCATTTCTCTCATGCCCGATGTAGAATCCATGTGGGTCCGATTTTCCGGAATAACTGACAGGATAGAGGTTGGCAATGCTGGCGGCGGGAAGGACCCGCTCTGCAAAGCCCCCAAGGACATTCCTGCCGGCGGGATTGGCGGACTGGAACCCCTTGAGCTGACAGAGGATCAGGGGATCAGCCAGCAGCCTGCTCCGGCTGAGCATGGAGGAGACTGTGCTTTTCAGGGCAAGGAGGTCCTCCATGCTCTTTGTGATCAGTTCAAAGAACACGGAGCAATACATGAGTGCCTCCCGGTCATTGCGCTGCTTGAGCAGCATCCCGCGCACATCCTCCAGAGCAGCCTCCGCCACTACACTCTGCTTCATTTTCGTGGCGCCCAGTTCCATTCGGTTTTTATTGCTGCTGGCCTGGATGATGGCGTCCTCCTCGCCGTCCGCCAGTTTTCGGGCCGTCAGGCGGATATTGACGCCGCTCATCTCGCTGAGGCGATACAGAAGGGCCAGGTCCTCCGTGGTGGGCGGGTAACCTTTCACCGCGAAGGCGCAGCGATAGGTATTGCCGAAAATGTAATAATCGGTATTGAACCTGACTGCTGCCGGGGCAATCATGTCCAGAAAGTCCTTTTGCCGCGGCGCCGGACTTTTCGCAGCGGCCTTTCTTTTTTTCTTCTGTTTTTTCTTAGCCACTTCTTTTCACCGCCATTTCTCCATCCACATCCTCCACCGTTGTCACCGCCGCCTCATTCAGGTAATACACCGACAGCAGCCGCTTGATATCCGCCCGCTCTGCCAATCGGACCGGGATATTCTCATTGGAAATGCTCTTTTCCATCTGGTGCAGGACCACCGGATCATCGCTTTCTTTGCTCGTCACACGCAGGGCGATCACAAACTCCCGCTTGGAAGCGGAGGAGGTCTGGATTTCATCCAGCTGCTCCAGATCCACCTGCAGCAGCCGGCGGATCGCCGGTTCCGTTTCCTCCTCCAGCCGCGCCTGATAGAACAGCTTGTTGTTCTGAAAGGACGCACGGGAGTCCAGCGCCATAAGCGTCACCTCGTCCCGGTTGCTGATCAGGTTTGCCAGATTGCCCACCCGCTGCCGGATGGCGTCTTCTGAGAGGACGGAAAGGTTGTCCGGACGGATCAGGAAAAAGACATAGTCGCCATTGGGCGTGGAGACCCCGTGTTCGGTGATCCTTGTGATCCCCATGAGCTGCCTGGTGGATTGCTGTTGATGACGGGATTCCCTTCCGGCCAGCCACGCTAATACACTGCTCATTTTTCACACCTCCATTCATAGAATTGCTGCTGGAAAAACAGAAAGCATGCCGCTTTCCGCAGAAAGTCCAAAATACTGGCATCCTCCACCTGAATCGACAGGAAGGCATAGAGGAACGTCAGCACCAGCGGCGCCATCCCGAGGCCCTGGGCCAGCGCCAGAGCAGAGAGGATCAGGCAGATGCCGATGATGGAGATATCTCTCAGCTGCCAGAGCCACAGCTTGGGCTTGGCTTTCAGGTTTTCAGGGTAAATAAACATGAAATCGCTCTCCTCAAACGATCAGCGCCGCCGAGCTCCCCCCGGCGGCGCTGATTTGTAATGTCCAGTTTTTATCTAAATCGGTCGATTCTGCACAGAATTTCAACTTGATACTTTTACAGGGTCTGCTTCATAGTCATCCCTTGTGCTTGGTTCTTCGTATGCAGATCCAAGCGTTCACTGTGGTCTTCCTGCATGGCAACCGCCGCAGTGATGTCTGTCAGAACAATGTCCATATGTTCCATGATACTCTGTTGGATGACGCGGATGGCAGATTGTTCTTCAGGCAATGCATGCTCGTCACAGCGCATTCTCATCATGACGGAATCCAGCTTTCCCATCAGCAGGATGGTATCATCCATCAGTTCATACAGATTCACCGGAGAATCGGGTTCTGGCAGCATTGCCCGGAACAGCTTTCTCTCATCATGATCTTCATGCTTCCCAAACATTTTAGAAGTGCGGCGATATGCAATCCCTCTGTCACCCTCCGCAGTTCTTTGCTGGTATACACCGAAAGCCGTCCGTTTCAGAATGCCGTCATCCCGGATAATCTGTAGGCGCAGGAACATTTCAAATGCCTTGCGGGATATCTGTTCCCCATTTACCCCCACGCCACCCGTTTGCTCTACAAACGCCTCGTATAACTCTTTTGCCCGATGGGGCTGTCCATCCTTTACAAGATCTGTCAAATGCTTTCGCATGAGGTCCTGATTGCTTCCTTCCCGTTTCATGCAAAACCTCCTTATCCTACAATCCTGTTCCAACCTTACCACGCTTTTCTCCACGGTAGGGAATCACCCCTCTTCATTAACATCTTCTGCATTCTCTGCCAGTGCCCGCCGGATGCAGTCCAGGAAGAAGGCGTTTTGCTTGATGTTGTGCTTTTTCAGGTATGCCTTAAGCTGCTCGAACAGGTCCGCCGGCACCTGAAAGGCCACCGTTTTCTTATCGTCCATCATGTTTTTTCCTCCTTGTTCGGTTTCATAGAATTGTGTGATCAACCAGGTCATATACTGACCAAGGTTTTTGCCGGATGCCTCCTGCTGCGCGCGGACCTTCGCGTGGAGGTCCACGGGGATCATTGCACAGAGGTTTTTCATTTCTTCCGCCATCACCTGACCTCCTCTCCTCAGTTTGCAAGCAAACAATACCCGAATAAAGCAAAATAAGCTATGACAATAACGAACAATGATTATGTTATATTGTAAGCACATTAACGGTTCAACGCTTTCCACGTGTTAGCCCCCTACTCCCCTCGTATAGACGCCAGCCTCAAAACAATTTATAACTCCACATCGCATTGACAACGCATATACTATGTAGTACAATCCTTTTGAAGGAGGCGGGTACTATGCCAGGTGATTACAATTTGAGTATGCGGGTGGACTCCACCTTGAAAGCGCAGGCTGAAGAAGTCCTGTCCAATGTAGGTCTGACCATGACAGGAGCGTTCACGATGTTTTTAAAGCAGATCGTGCGTGAAAAGTCGGTCCCTCTGTCCCTGTCTTTGGACTCCAGCAATGCTGTGTATGCAGATCTTCTGGAGGCACAAATTGACCGGCTCAATGGCTATCAGGGGCGCAGTGGTCGGGATGTACTGGCCGAAATGGATCGGGTCATTTCCGAGGTAGAAAATGGCCGGTAAATATGAAGTCATCGTCTCGCGACATGCCGACGAGATGCTGATTCGACACGCACGGTTCCTTGCTCAGGTCAGTCCCAAGGCGGCCCGGAAGATGGTCCGCGAATTTGAAAAAATTTTGGATACCCTGGAGACGTCTCCCCTCCAGTTTCCTGTTGAAGAGGATTACAATTTACCAAAAGGGATCTACCGAAAGGCATTGTTTTGTAAATGGTATAAGGCATTGTTCATGGTGCAGGATCAGCGCGTATATTTGGATGTCGTGTTAGACTGCAGGCAGGAAAACACAGACTTATAACTGATGAATCATTTGGAGCACAGCACGCCATGCGGCAATGAACCGCATAGCGTGCTGTTTTTCCATGAAACGTCTGAAAAATCCTTCCGCGTACATGGAAACCAGAGGGAATCCGCCGATCCCGTCAAACAGGCTCCCCAGGGTGATGACTCTATTCCGCATCAGTACACCACCGCTTGTACGACCATTCTGATGTCTGTATTGCAAGCAAACAATACCCGAACATAGGAAGCAAATTAGTTGTCGCCGCTATCTTCCAGCTCGATTGCCATTCTGATTCCTTGCATGACGAACTCCACGCAGGGGATGGCAACGGAGTTGCCCAGGGCCTTATAGCGGGCGGAGTCAGAGGCACCCGGCTGCTTCGTCCAGCTGTCCGGAAAACCCTGGAGTCTTTCACATTCCAGCGGGGTCAGGCGGCGGATCAGCAGCGGGCGGCTCTCTTTTCCGGGCTGAAGGATCAGATCGGTGGCATCCTTGTACTGTCGGGCGCTCTCGGTGGAAGCCACGTCATTGAGTGCAAATTTGTCGACCCTCTGCCGTGAGAAGACCGTGGGTTGAACAAGTGCTGTCGGAGTACGGAAGGGGTCCCCCGGCATCTTCTGCCCGACGAGCGGGAGATTGTTGCCACCAGTTCCGGCACGGGCGGACAGTGTGGGAGCGACTTTATGCGGTCCGGTGTATCTGCCGTCGATGCCGTGATTTTCAAAGACAAGTGGTTGATGTCCGTGTTCCTGCGCCCGGAGGGTACCTGTCACATCCTCTGACCAATCCATGACGCTGCCGCCCTGGTCGTTGAGGCAGAGGACAGACGGCATACAGTTTCCGCTGGCCGACCCCTTCAGGGTCGGGGCCACGATTTCAGAATATCCGATGCTGCCGGCGCTGGCGCCGGCTCCTGCGGAAAATCCGGCCACAAAGGTCTGCTGTTTCATACCTGGCTGGGCGCTGAGAGCTCCGGCTATGTTGTGCAGATCGCGCACTTCGTCCCGCTGATTGGCGGCGAATGCGATAGGGGTACTTTCCGTGATAAATGTCTGCATCTGCATATTGCTGGTGGCCATAAGCGCCCCGGATATGCCGCCCAGGTCGATCCCTTCATCCCGCTGATTGATATGATCTGCCTTCATCTCCCGGAAGTCCTGGGGAGGCGGCGCCAAGCCCGCCTGGGCCATCGCCGCCTGCCAGAGCCCACTCGGCAGCGGTTTGCCTCGTCCATCGGCCCGGCGCAGGATACCCAGGCATGCTGTCTCCGACAGGTAATGCTTTTCATCTGGATGTTCCTCCAGGATTTCTGAGAGAAGCGTCCGGATCGGCTCCCTGGGCGCGGGCCCGGTGTTGAGGGGCGGCTTTCCCTCCCGATATGGGGAGCAGATTTCCCAATAGTGCTTTCCGAACAGATTGACATGGTCCGGCGAAAGGTCCAAGTACAAAAAGGGGATTGCAATCAAATCAGCTTCAGGTTTGGGTCTTGGTCTCCGTCTCGGAGAAACAAGGGCGTCTCCAGGTCCACTCAGTTCTAAAAATGTCAGCTGGCCATCCAGCTCACTGTTATTTCTCATATCGAATCATCCACCTCCTCTTTGCTTTTTTCCCGAGCTTGGAATTCATTCAGGACATCAAACATGAGAAGCGGCGCGGTGTATCCCGCAAAGTCAACAGCCAGGAAAATGCGCTTTCTCCGCTGGGCAACGCCCCAGTATTGTGCGTCCAGACAGCGCCATGCAAAAGATATGGGGTAGCCTAATCCCATTGAAAAGTCAAATCCCAACGATCCTACATCAGGCCAGGAATAAGGAAAGAAACCGGGCATTTCAGCTTCGCTGAGATGAATGCGCAGGATCTCCTCCAGCACGATGCGAAAGTCCTCACCTTTCGGGTCCCCGCTGCTGAATGCTCCGAGGACGTTCTCCCAGAGCATGAAGCGCGGGCGGATCTGTGTTCCGATACGGCCACGCTCCCGATCTGCCGCGCGCATCTCCTTGACAATGCGGATCTGCTCCATAAAAAGGCCGGAGCGGGCGCCGGCCAACCCGGCTCTCGCTCCGGCAACGGAGAGATCCTGACAGGGGCTGCCACCGCAGATGATATCCACGGGAAACAGCAGTTTCCCATTCAGCTTGGTGATGTCGCCCTTATTGACCATACTGGGGAACCGTCGCGCGGTGACTGCCAGCGGGAACGGTTCGATCTCGCTGGACCAGACAGTCTTGATTCCAACTCTGGCTGCCGCCAGAGGGAATCCCCCGATCCCGTCAAACAGGCTCCCCAGGGTGATGACTCTATTCTGCATCAGTGCGCCACCGCCTGTGCGACCATTCTGGTGGCAGTGACGGCAGTCTGGGCTGTATAGACCGCGGACATGATGTTGGCGTGGGTGGTGGTGTCCAGGCCGAACGTTCCCGCAATACGGGGCACCTCTCCGGCTGACAGCATCAGGCCCAGGCCCAGCAGGGCATTGTCCTTGAATACCATCAGCCCCGCCACCAGGATGGTGGATTGGAGAAACGCCGTCAGACAGAGGCCAATGACCTGCTTGATCCACTGCACAAATCCGTCCGTGTAACCTCGCGGGATGGAGAACATGTAAAGACTCCCCACGGCGATCTGGATCAGCAGAATACCTCCCCGCTTGAGATTTGCAAAGAACACCTTTACTACCGCGTATGTCATCAGAATGATACAGAACA
>CATZYY010000109.1 GCA_958426425.1 uncultured Oscillospiraceae bacterium | reverse complement strand
TGGGCAGCCAGGTGGGCCGCTCCTTGGTGCCCCGCAGCTGCTGCTCCGTCACGGGTTCCTTCAATGTTACAGAGGAGAGCACCGTCCGGGCGGTCTCCTCGCCGTTGACATAGGTGACGTTGGCCACCACGTCGGCGGCGCCGTACTCACCCTTGGAAGTGACCTCGTAATCGCCTTGATAGAGGTTGGCGGTGTCGGTGTACTCGATGTCGTACATCACATCCTCCACATAGTGCTCCCGCTGGACCACGGTCATGGTCAGGTAGGGCACGGCGGCGGACAGGGTCAGCACTTCACCGATCTGGATTTTGTCAATGTCATAGCCGGGGTTCATGGCCAGCAGTTCCTTGGAGGTCATGCCGTGGTCCTCGGCGATCTCAGACCAGGTGTCACCCTTGACTACGGTGTAGGTGACTTCCTCCTGCTTGGTGCTGTACAGGGTCTCGGCCAGGTAGCCCAGGTTCACAATCCGATCAGAGGGCACCAGCTCCTGCCTGATCTCCACATTCTCTGCGAAGGTGCAGGAGATGGTGTTTTCATCGGTGGCGGCACCCTGGAGCTGGCTGAGCAGCTCCTCCAGCGCGCCCTCATAGGGGGTGGCGCCGATCAGCTCGCCCTCCACATACAGGCAGTAAGCGGAGGTGACCACGCCCAGCTCCTGGGACAGATCCGCCTCCAGCGTGTTCTGATCCACCACCAGTTGGCGGGAAACCAGACCGTCGGAGTATTGCAGCAGGGAGTCATCAATGGTATAGGTCTGGCCCAGGGTCCGGGCGGTAACCTGCTCCAGATCGGAGCGGACCTCCTCGGCCGTGGCCTGGGAATCCACTACCGCCACCACCTGCCCGTCATAGCTGACGGTGGTTCCCACTGTGTAGAAGGTGCAAAACAGCACCACGGCCGCCAAACAGCAGGCCAGTCCCAAAAATGCGGCGGGATGAAGCCGGTGGCTCTCCAGCCAGCGGCCCACACGGTTCAAACGCTCATGGCTCCGCTTGCGGCGGGACAAGGTCCGCTCGGCCAGCCGGCAGGCGGCCATGGGACCCAGGCTCCAGAAAAACAGCAGCAGCTGGACCAAAAGGTGGTCCGATTCGGGAAAGCGCTTGGCCTTCTTCTCCCGGACAATTCGCCGCCAGCGGCGGCGGGCCAGGCGATACTCAGTGGAGAAGACCTCCCACAAAATAATGAAGGGACTCTCGGAGCCCTCCGCCGTCCGCAGACGGTGCATGACGCCCTCCCGCTGGGGTACGGTGGTATCCGCCTCCTGGAGGGAGACAGGCGTCTCCTCCGCCCAGGCGGAAATGGCAGCCTGGACAGGTGCTTTGGCCCGCGGGGCCTGCTGCCGGCGGCTCTCCCGCCGGTTGGTGCGCGCAGGAACGTCCGAAGACTGTTCCAAAGAGGTTCCGTGAAGGCGTTTGCCGCCTCTGGAGGACGGAGCGGCGCACTCTTGATAAATGGTAGTTTCTTTACTTTCGTTGCGCATATCGTCTCCTGTGACAAAACAGAAAAAGTTACAATTTGTTACCGCTTCATGATATCCTCTTTTCTTTCATTCGTCAAGGCTTTTTCTGCGAAATCGTGCTGAAAATTTGTAAATTTTCCTGTTTTTTGCATCAAATTTCCCGCGGGGGAACGGATGGAGAGCAGCCCGGCGCCCTTCAGAGACAAACAGCTGTGGAAAAAAGCGCGCAGACAGTGCCCTCCAGGAAGGACACTGTCTGCAAAATTTATGAGATTGTTTCCCTTACAGGCGCGTAAAAACGTCTGCAGCCGGGTAAATGATCTATCAAAGGTGCCCGGCCACAATGAGGGAACAACGGAAGGGGGCGGCTAAAAAATGGCGGCAGGGCACCCTTAAATTTCCGGCTCCGTCCAGAACCGGCGAACGGCGTCTGCCGCGGCATGGCCGGCAAAGTAGCCGTGCTGCCACATGGCCAGGAGCTTTTTCGTATCCCGCTCCATACGGGAGAACCCCCGGGTGCTCTCCGGGGCGATGACCAGCGCCTTCCCCTCCCGCTCCAGGGCAAAGAGCGCCTCCCGGCTCTGATTGTAGCGCTCCGCCCGGTCCGACAGGGTCCGCAAAAATTCCGGATATTTGCGGAAGGCCCGCTCCATGACTGCACCGGCCCGGTCCGGCTTTTTGTAGTAGCTCCGCTCCCGGGTCAGCACTACCACCAGGCGGTCACAGCCCTGCTCCAGAGCATGGCGCCAGGGAATGGCGTCGGCGCAGCCGCCGTCCAGGTAGGGCACGCCGTCAATGACGATGGGTGGAAACAGCAGCGGAATGGCGCAGGTGGCCTGCAGCAGCAGGAATTTGTCGTCCCGCCGGGGAACCGGCAGGTAAGCGGCCTGGCCGGAGACCAGATCCGTTACTACCGCCTCCGCACTGCCGGGATAGGCCTCAAAGGCGTCGTAGTCAAAGGGCACCAGCTTATTTGGAATGGTGTTGTAGGCAAATTCCAATCCGAAATAGCAGCGGTTGTGGGGGTCGGCAAAGTTCCGCAGGCCCATATAGCGGCGGTCATTGGCATAGTGCATCAGCAGCTTCAAATTCCGCCGCTTCTGCTGGGAGAGATAGCTGACGCCGTAGGCGATGCCGGCGGAGACACCCAATGTATAGTCCGGCAGAGGCACATTTGCGTCCAGAAAGGCGTCGCACACGCCGGAGGAAAACATGGTACGGAAGGCGCCGCCCTCCAGCACCAGGCCGGTTTTCATGGCAAGGTCACTTCCCTGTATGAGACTTTCCGGCATGGACCGGAATATTATTATTATAGCACCTTTCCCGCAAAAAGGAAGCTGCGCCAAAAATCTGTGAAAAATTTTGACAGTCTACCCTTTTTGGTTGTTCTGCTCCATGAAATCCAGTATAATAAAAAATCTGAGAGATCAACGGAGGTGATGGGAGTGCCTTGGAAGAAGAAAACGGCGTGGCGGGAGCGCCTGGGCCGCAACCGAACCATTCTGGGGGAGAAAATCCGGGAGGCCTTGGCCTCCGTGGTGCCCATTACCGCCATTGTGGTGATTTTGAGCTTTACGGTGGCGCCTCTGCCCACCGCCACGCTGATGGCCTTTTTGATCGGCGCGGCGCTGCTGATTGTGGGCATGGGACTGTTCACCCTGGGCGCCGATACTGCGATGACCCCCATCGGCGAGCGGGTGGGCGCCCACATGACCCGGTCCCGGAAGCTGTGGGTGGTGGTCCTGGTGGGCTTTTTGATCGGTGTCATCGTCACCGTGTCGGAGCCGGATTTACAGGTCCTGGCCACCCAGGTGCCCGGTGTGCCCAACGCCATGCTGATCGGCGCCGTGGCTTTGGGTGTGGGCGTATTCTTGGTGATTGCCCTGCTGCGCATTCTGTTCCGGGTGCCCCTGAACCGGATGCTGATCGTGTTTTACATCGCCATTTTCGGCCTGACGCTGCTGGTGCCGGAGGACTTTTTGGCCATCGCCTTTGACTCCGGCGGCGTTACCACCGGCCCCATGACCGTGCCCTTCATCATGGCCCTGGGCCTGGGCGTGTCCTCTATCCGCAGCGATGAGAACGCCTCCCAGGACAGCTTCGGCCTGGTGGCGCTGTGCTCCGTGGGGCCCATTTTGGCGGTGCTGATTCTGGCGATGATCTTCCCTGCCGCCGGGGCCTACACCCCGGTGACCGTGCCGGACGTGGCGGACAGCCGTGCCCTTTGGCGGCTGTTTGAGGAGGGCTTCCCTACCTATTTTGAGGAGGTGGCCATTTGCCTTGCCCCCATTGCCGCCTTTTTCGCCGTGTTTCAGGTGATTTCCCTGAAGCTGAAGCGGAAAAAGGTGTTGAAAATTCTGGTGGGCATCCTATATACTGATCTGGGACTGGTGCTGTTTCTCACCGGCGTCAACGTGGGCTTCATGCCGGCAGGCAGTTACCTGGGCCGGCAGATCGCGGGGCTTTCCTATCATTGGATTCTCATTCCCATCGGCATGCTGATGGGCTGGTTCATTGTCCAGGCGGAGCCGGCGGTCCATGTGCTGAACAAGCAGGTGGAGGAGATCACTTCCGGCGCCATTCCCGGAAAGGCCATGAGCACCAGCTTATCTGTGGGTGTGGCCGTGTCTATCGGCCTTGCCATGGTCCGGGTGATAACCGGCGTTTCCATTTACGCCTTTTTGGTGCCGGGTTATCTGGCGGCTATCGTCATGTCCTTCTTTGTGCCCAAGATTTTTACGGCCATTGCCTTCGACTCCGGCGGTGTGGCCTCCGGCCCCATGACCGCCACTTTTCTGCTGCCCTTTGCCATGGGTGCCTGCGAGGCCCTGGGCGGCAATGTGGTCACTGACGCCTTCGGCGTGGTGGCCATGGTGGCTATGACGCCGCTGCTGACCATTCAGTTACTGGGCCTCTTATATCAGAGCAAACTCCGCCGGACGCAACGGCAGGCCGATGCGGAGGACGAGGAAATTATCGAGCTGTAAGCGCTGCGGGGAAAGGAGTGCCTGCCATGCAGGGAGTGGATCTCATCATCACCATCACCGACCGGGATCGGTGCGAGGATTTTACCGCCTGGTTCCGCCGTCAGGGCATTCCCCTGGTGCTGACGGCCCTGGGGCAGGGCACTGCCACCACGGAGATCCTGGATTGCCTGGGACTGGAGGATTCGGAAAAGGCCGTGCTGTTCTGTGTGGCGCCCCGGTCCCCCAAGCTGGTGCGCCGGGCGGCCAGGGAGTTGTGGCTGGACGTACCGGGCAACGGCGTTTTGATGGCGGTGCCGGTGGACAGCATCGGCGGACGGACCGCCAAGGAATATCTGCTGCATCAGCAGGAGGGAGAGACCCCCATGACGGAGCGAGAGAATACCCACGAGCTGATCGTGGTCATCACCAACCAGGGCTATACGGACCAGGTGATGGACGCTGCCCGGGCTGCCGGCGCCACCGGCGGCACCGCCGTCCACGCCAAGGGTACCGGCACGGAGCTGGCCAAGCGGTTTTTCGGCGTGTCCATTGCCTCGGAGCGGGAACTGATCTTCATTTTGGCCCGACTGGAGGACAAAAAGCCCATTATGAAGGCCGTCATGGAACAGGCGGGCATGAACAGCAAGGCCCAGTCCCTGGTGTTCTCCCTGCCAGTCAGCGATTTGGCCGGCCTGCGGACCCTGGACGCGGAGTAGTGAGCGCAGAGAAACAAAAAAACCGGCCCGCCGCGTCCAGCGGCGGGCCGGTTTTGTTTTAGCCGAATATGCCTTACAGCAGGCCCCGGTCCCGGGCCAGAGCCTCTACGCTGCGGTCATAAGTAGCCTCAGCTTCCGGAGAGAAGAAGCAGCCGGGAACGCCTTCGCCGTGGTCCCGATGGTGGGCCACGCACTCACAGCACTTGCCGTGGCGGGGGCAGTTATAGGTGCAGGGGCAGGGACGGGTGTTGTCACAGGCCATGGAAAAGCCCTCCTTATTTTTGAGATGCTCCCAGTGTATCACGCAGGCCTCGGAAGAAAAAGTAATTTTGCAAAAATAAGGGCCTTTTGCGGGAAAAACGGCGGATGACCAGTTGGAACCTGCGGAATCATCTTGCAAACGGCGCGGGAATGTGATACATTGAACGGGTCTGCTGAGAGCCCGTGTTCACGGGCGGAGAACGATTGACCCTTCTCCGCCGGTGAAAGCGGGTTCCATATAAAAGAGGAGGAACACTATGCCAACCCTGCAAGAAGAAATTTCTCGGCGGAGAACCTTCGCCATCATCTCCCACCCTGACGCCGGTAAGACCACCCTGACGGAAAAATTCCTGCTGTACGGCGGGGCCATCGCTCAGGCCGGTGAGGTCAAGGGCAAGCGGGCCCGTGCCGCCACCAGCGACTGGATGGAGATTGAGAAGCAGCGCGGCATCTCCGTCACCTCCTCGGTGCTGCAGTTCCAGCATGACGGCTTCTGCGTCAACATTCTGGACACCCCCGGCCACCAGGACTTCTCCGAGGACACCTACCGCACGCTGATGGCGGCGGACAGCGCCGTGATGGTCATTGACGGCGCCAAGGGCGTAGAGCCCCAGACCCGCAAGCTCTTTAAGGTCTGCGCCCTGCGGCACATTCCCATCTTCACCTTCATCAACAAGATGGACCGGGAGACCAAGGACCCTCTGGAGCTGTGCGAGGAGGTGGAGCGGGAGCTGGGCATCGACACCTATCCCGTCAACTGGCCCATCGGCTGCGGCAAGGAGTTCCAGGGCGTCTATGACCGCCAGCACAAGCACATCCTGTTCTTCACCGGCGAGGGCCATGCCAAAAAGGCCGCCGCCATGGAGGTGGACCTGGAGGACGAGGTGGTGGACCACACCATCGGCGAGACCAGAGCCGCCGCCCTCCGGGAGGAGGTGGAGCTGCTGGGGGCCGGACGGGAGTTCGATTTGAAGGCTGTGCGGGGCGGCACCCTATCTCCGGTGTTCTTCGGCTCCGCCCTCACCAATTTCGGCGTGGAGCCCTTTCTGGAGGCCTTCCTCCAGATGACTACCCCGCCCCTGTCCCGCCAATCGGACCAGGGCGAGATCGATGTCTTCTCCGAGGACTTCTCCGCCTTCGTCTTCAAGATTCAGGCCAACATGAACAAGGCCCACCGGGACCGGCTGGCCTTCATGCGGATCTGCTCCGGCAAGTTCCGGCGGGAGACGGAGTATTACCACGTGCAAAGCGGCAAGAAGCTGCGGCTGTCCCAGCCTCAGCAGATGATGGCCGCTGAGCGGGAGATCGTGGAGGAGGCCTACGCCGGAGACATCATCGGCGTGTTCGACCCGGGCCTTTTTTCTATCGGCGACACCATTACGGTGCCCGGCAAGAAGTTCCGCTTCTCCGGCATTCCCACCTTTGAGCCGGAGCACTTCATGCGGGTATCCCCCGTGGACACCATGAAGCGCAAGCAGTTCATCAAGGGCACGGAGCAGATCGCCCAGGAGGGTGCCATCCAGATTTTCAAGGTCCCCGGCGCCGGACTGGAGGAGGTCATTGTGGGCGTGGTGGGCACGCTGCAGTTTGATGTGTTCCAGTACCGCATGCGCAGCGAGTACGGCGTGGAGCTGCGGATGGAGGGACTGCCCTTCGACCACCTGCGGGTGGTGACGGAATGCCCCTGCGAACCGTCCGATTTGGTTCTCTGCACCGGCGCGGCGGTGCTGGAGGACTTTAAGGGCCGGCTGATGATTGCCTTCGGCGGCGAGTGGTCCGTGGGCTTCCTGACCAAGCACAACCCCGGATTGGTGCTGGCTGAGTCTCTGTCGGTATAACTTTATATATAAATTTGAAAACCAGCGGGAGAAACCTCTCCCGCTGGTTTTTTGCGCATCTGGGCCGCGTCGGCAGCGGAACAGCCCGCTCGCTGTCCCGGCGGAACCTCACAGGGCATGTCCACTCCGCGCCCCGGTGAAGCGGCCCTCCCCGATGGCCGGGACGCCGTTCACGAACACATAGTCCATGCCCTCCGCCAGCTGCTCCGGCTGGGCCCAGGTGCCAGTTTCATGGATGTTTTTCAGGTCAAACAGGCAAAGGTCAGCGTCGGCGCCCACCTCAATCCGGCCTTTTTTCGCAAGACCGAAGCGGTCCGCCGCCTGCCGGGTGATCTTGCGGACGGCCTCCGGCAGAGTCAGCACGCCTTTCTGGGCCACATAGGTCTCCAGCAGCCGGGGGAAGGTGCCGTATACCCTGGGGTGCAGGAGCCCGGCGGGATAGGTGGAATCGGAAATCACACCGGAGAAGGGAGCGCGGAGAATGTCGGCGATGTCGTCCTCG
>CATZYY010000108.1 GCA_958426425.1 uncultured Oscillospiraceae bacterium | reverse complement strand
CACCCGGTCGCAGAAGGAGGCGGCGAAGGAGTCGTGGGTCACCATGAAGATGGTGGCCTCCAGGGCGGACTTGGCCTGCTCAAAGGAGCGGATCACCGCCCGGGAGGACTTGGAGTCCAGGTTTCCCGTGGGCTCGTCGGCCAGGATCAGCAGGGGGTGGTTGATGAGGGCACGGGCCACGGCGGTGCGCTGCTTTTCGCCGCCGGAGATCTCCGCCGGGTATTTGTCCCGGATGGCGGAGATGCCGAACACGTCGCACAGCTGGTCGGCTCTCGCCTCCGTCATGGCGGAGACGGCGCCGCCGATGATGGCGGGCAGGAGAATGTTCTCCCGGACGGTGAGGCCGTCCAGCAGCAAAAAGTCCTGGAACACAAAGCCCAGCTGCCGGTTGCGCACCTGGGCCAGGGCATCTTCATCCAGCCGGGCCAGCTCCGTGTCGCCCAGCAGGATGCTGCCGGCGTCCGAGGGGATGTAGCATGAGATGCAGTTCAGAAGGGTAGTCTTGCCGGACCCGGAGGGGCCCATGACCGCCACAAACTCTCCCTTCCCCACCTCCAGGGAAACGCCCTTCAGGACCTCATAGGTGGTCTTTCCTACCTGATAGGATTTGTGCAGATCTTTCACTGTCAGCATATTGGTCGTTCCTTTCTTGCTTTACATCAGATTCCGCACCAGGGCGATGAGCGCCAGATGGGCGGGATAAAAACCGTAGAAAAACCACTTGTTGATTTTCAGCCGGGACCGCAGGGGCAGGAAGATCAGCGGCGCGGCCAGGATGGCGAAGATGGACCAATCCACGGTCCATCCGCCCACCGTCAGGCACAGGGGGTCCTCCGGCCAGCCGGTCCAGAGAGCCGGGAGATAGCTCAGACAGTAGAGGGCCGCCCCGATTTTGGGATGGTTCCGGCAGAGATAGAAAATCAACATCAGCTGGATGCCGGTGCCGGAGTAGTCGAAGTTCCACCAGCTGACGGCGAAGAACGCCAGGGCAAAGAGCCACCATTTCCGCTCCTTGAGTCCGGCCATGGCCAGGAGGCTCAGGAACAATGTGAAGAAGATGTTCCAGTTGGTGAGATTCTCCGCAAACTGGTCTGCCGGATGAAAGGCAAGAATGTAGAAAGGCTGGCTCACCAGGGCGAAGATCCCCAGCCGCAGCAAGTACTTCTTCACGCTCCGGGTGTACAGCAACCCCACCGTCAGACAGTAGCAGAAAATCGGGAAGGCCAGCCGTCCCGCCCAGCGGAAAATGCCTACTTCCGGGAAGAAGGCGCCGCCGATGTGGTCGATGAGCATGGAGACGATGGCAATCAGCTTCAAAAGGTCTGTATCCAGGTTGGTTTTCAGCCGGGGCCCCTCCTGCGGCAGCGCCGGCGGGGTGGTGAGAACGCTCCAGATCCTGGAGCGGGGCGTGGTGATGGTGTTGGTCATGTTGTGTCCCTCCTTGTTGGCATCAGCTTACCGCGGCAGGATGGCCGCCGCAAACGGGGCCGTCATTCCCGGCAGGCGGGATGTCAAGTTTGGAAAAATCCGCTGCCGGAATGTCATAAACGGCGTCTTTGGTGTCAAGTTTGGTTTGGCGATACAGGGGAAGTATGATAGAATAGCCCCAGCGGCGGGCCGGTCTGCCGCAAAAAAGCCCCGCCTTTCGGCGGGGCCGGGAAATGGAGGAACAAGGATGCTGCGCATCGGCATCTGCGATGATGTATACGACGCCCGGTTGGTGCTCCGCTCCGCCCTGGAGCGGGTGCTGGAGCGGCGGCGGACGGAGGGGCAGTTTTTTGAGTTCTCCTCTGGCGAGGGACTGCTCCGCTGGCTGGAACATCACGCCGGGGAACTGGACCTGGTGTTTCTGGACATGGAGATGGGGGAGCTGGACGGCATGGAGACCGCCCGGCGGCTCCGGGCGGCGGACGGCGGGCTTCAGCTGGTGTTCGTCACCGGCTATGCCGACCACGTCTTTGACGGGTACAGCGTGGGGGCACTGGGATATCTGATGAAGCCGCCCAGCCAAGAGCAGCTGGAGGCGGTGCTGGACCGGGCCCAGGCGGCGCTGTACCGGGAGCTGGACCGGGCCTATGTCTGCCGCAGCGGCGACACCCATTACCGTATCCCCGTGAGCAATATTCTTTATTTCGTCTCCGACCGGCGGCAGGTGAAGTGCGTCACCGCGGGGCGGGACTATACCTTTTACGGAAAGCTGGATGCCGTGGCAGCGGAGGTGGGGAGCGGCTTTGTCCGTCTTCACCAGCGGTATCTGGTCCGGGCGGCGGCAGTGGACCGGGTGGAGGGCAGCGAGGCGGTACTGACCGACGGTACCCGCCTGCCCATCAGCCGGTCCTGCCTGTCCGACACCCTGCTGGCCCTGACCCGGGCGGGACTGGAGGAATAGACCTTGGGAGAACGGTTTCTGGAATTTCTGCGGCAGCTGCTGGGCGGCGGGCTCTGGTATGTCCTGGCCCTGTTCAACGGGTATGTGATCTACCGTCTGACCGCGCCCTTTCTCTCTGTGCGGAAAAGATGGTGGTGGCGGGCCGTTTTGCTCCTTCTCTTTACCGGCAGCAGCGGCATGGTGATCTGGGTGGGGGACCCCAACCTGCTCTATACCCTGCCGGTCTTTCTGGCGGTGTTCTTCCTGTGCACCCGGGGCGACCGGGTGGGCAGGCTCACCATGTGCCTGATCGTTTTCTGCCTGGTGATGTCTGTGTGCGCCCTGCTGGATACCTACTTGGGCGACCTGGACAACTATGATGTTCTGACCCGGCTGGCCCGACCGATGGTGTTTGGCGGGCTGTATCTCCTGCTGCGGCGCCGCCTGCCGGCGGAGCCGGTGACTTTGTCGCCCCGGCTGTGGCGGCTGACCCTGGGCCTTGCCGCCATGCCTTTTTGCGCCCTGGCGGCGGTGGTGCTGCTGACGTACACCAAGTACGATTCCCCGGCGGCCTATACACAGGCCATGAATCTGGGACTGGTGGTGCTGCCCTTCGTATTGCTGACGTCCATTGTGATGCTGTTCTCTGTCCTGATCTTGGCGGAGCATGAGCAGCTGGAGCGGACCAGTCAGCTGGTGAAGCTGCGGGAGGTCTATTATCAGGGCCTGCGGCAGCAGGAACATCAGGTGCGGACGCTGCGCCACGATCTCCGAAACCACCTGACAGTGGTCCGGGGACGGCTGGAGCAGGGCGACACACAGGGGGCGCTTTCCTATCTGGAAGAGCTCTCCGGCTCACCGGCTCTGAGCGGTGCCCGGCGCATCTGTGAAAATGACACCGCCAATGCCGTCCTGACCGCCAAGGCGGAGGCTATGCGGCAGTCCGGTCTCACCCCGGACTTTGCCGTGGCTCTGCCGGAGCAGCTGCCCTTCTCCGACCTGGATCTGACGGCCCTGCTGGGCAACGCTCTGGACAACGCCATGGAGGCGGCGGTCCGGGCGGAGGACAAAATCGTGTCGGTCCGGTGCCGGGTCCAGAAAGGCCTTTTC
This sequence comes from uncultured Oscillospiraceae bacterium, assembly GCA_958426425.1. GTDB lineage: Bacteria > Bacillota > Clostridia > Oscillospirales > Oscillospiraceae > Oscillibacter. The sequence goes on along the minus strand of CATZYY010000108.1, from coordinate 4,313 downwards.
ATGCTGCGGGTGGAAAACGCCCTGGGAGGAGCGGTGGCACCGGACCTCGCCACCACCAAGGCAGACAAGACCGCTCACGGTCTGGGCCTACCCGGTATGCGGGAGATCGCAGAGCGATACGGCGGCACGCTGGAGGCCGGCGTGAAAGCCGGACGGTTCGAACTGGTGGTCTGCCTCCCGGTCCAGAGAGCTTGAAAGAAGCTCTTGTAAGAGGCGTCTTCTCACGTTGAGTACAACAAAAAATGCAGCAGCGCAACAAGCGAGGAAAACCTACTCCCTGCCGGTTGCGCTGCTGCATTTTTTGTTCATTTGCCGTTAGCTCTTTGTAGCTTCGGCAGTGCCGATTTACGCCCTTACAACTTCCTGATACAGATGGTGATAACGGTTGGACTGCACGTAGGCCTGAAACGGCCCCGAACATTACAAGGCATGGCCCTTACCAGTTACCCTATAGCATCTTCCAAAATGTCCGTGAGCGACGCACGGTCGCTGATGTTTTTGACGGTCTCCAGCAGCCAAGTGGCCATTGCCGATGGTATTTGGATCGTTTCGCCGGAAGACATGTTGGCAATCCCCATGTCCACCAGCGACATCAATTCGAGCCGTATGCTCTTTCCGCTGCCACTATTCCAGTCAATTTGGAAATTCCCGCTTTTGCAGTCCGCGTCTTCTATGGCAGTGAGAAATCTCTTCATATTTGCGGGCTCCCCCAGCAGTGTCCGAAATCCGCTTAAACTGCTGTCAACCACCACCAACGGCTGATCGATTTTTTTCAGATAACCGACATCCAGATATAGATTGTTCTGCGACCCTTCCTGTACAACAAAGGCCAGCTCCTGATTGACTAGCTGTGCTACTTCATTTACACACTTCCACGCTCTGATTCGATCCTGGGTAAGCTTGATATAGCATCCCTTGGGAACTCCGGGAAATGTTCCACTCTCGATTTCACAAAACTGTGTGCCTGCTTCAATTGGATCGTTAATTAAATTTTTAAATTTCTCTTTGGTTACTGCTTGACGCAACCAGCGGCTGGAGGAAAAGCGCTGCTGAATGCCTTTGGTAAGCATCTGTTCCAGGTCTTCAATATGGCAGATCAGATATCCGTTGTTTTGCCACTTCGCATACCCAAGACCGATCAGCTGGGAGATGGTCTTGACCTGCTGGTATCTGCTGACGGCATCGGCGGAAATCCAGATGTTTCCGTCACAGTAAAGAGTACCCTCACCCAGCATTTTGTTAAATTGAAGGTATCGACTATGTCGTTCCAGCCATCTGAAAAAAGCTGTCATCCTCTGCCCCCCTCTTCTTATTCAGACTTCTCTGTGACAGGCTTGTTGAATAGGTTTCCTAAGTTTTCATTTATCTCTTCAGGAGAGTATTTAGCATTGTCGCCGTCTTGATCAACGATATCCTTGAAATACGGAATGGGCTTTGGCAGCAGCATCCCCACAAACAAGATCAAAGTGTCCATCAATACCGCAATCAGCGCGGCAAATAGACTGACTAGCGGAGCATCTACAAATGCTGTCAGGTTTTTTTCGATGTCGTTGAGGGTGGGCCGATGATTTCGGATAACCTTCTGGAGTTGTATCGACAGTTCCGCCGCCGAGACTGGCCGATCGCTAGCGGACAGATACCCCGTCAGTTCTCCGGTATCGGAATATGTTGCAAAGGACGGGAAGTGGACGGGTGTAACTTTCAGAAGGACCTGCGCCTGTTCCAGCAAGGAACGAATGCTTTCGTCCCAATCCAGGTGTTCCGCTGTGGTATCCAGCTCCAGTATGCTTTGCTGCATCGAACGAGACTCATTTAAAAATTGCTTCCAGGAAGCTGTGACCGACATGAGCGCGCTGATATCCCGCAGATACGGGTCGATCTGGGTCCGCTCTTCCACGGAGATATATTTGCCCAGGAATCCTGCAATGTCTTCAAAGGATTTCTCACTTTTCTCCGTATCAGACGCATCCCAAGACAGCTTTTGCAAACAAGAACTCAGCGCCTCGATGCTTTCCGTACAATCATCTTTAGCGTCATAATAAGCTATTATTTTCCGACAGGTTTCTATACTGGCAACAGTACCGTTGGGCATGGGCCCTCCCAGAGTCGTTCGGATAAAATATTCAATGTCCATTTTCCTTACGGCGGTGGTTGTCGGATCATAATATTCTTCCACAAGCCGGCGAATTCTGCTGTAGTTTCGGAGAAAGGCCTCGTATTCCATAACATCCGCAAGCTCTCCCGCGCCATAGTTCGTTTCGCTTTCCATGGCCACTTTCAGATGGTCCACAGCATCGACCAGTCGAGCTTGCACGGTGGTCTGATAATTCTCGTCAAAGCATGAGCTGGCGTCTTCCACCATGGCTGTCAGTTCCTGCGCTATAAGGCTCAGGTTGTCCGCTTTGCGCTCGGACTCCTGATAGAGTGTATTCAGCAGCGTTTGATAGGAAAAAAACGAGGACACACATAATGTGGAAAAGTAAACGCAGAGAAGAATGACGCCTCTCCTCCCGCGGTGGGAATTGGCAAAAATTCCGGGCAAAAGGGAGAGCAAGCAAACCACAACAGCTCCACACCCTAGAAGGTAGAGAAAGGTAGTCAATTTCCTGTCCATCCTCAAGAAATAGACGATCAGGAAAGAGGCGGCTGCGAAGAAGATGACAATTACTCGCAGCAGGTTCTTTCCCTGCGGAAAGCCATCTTTACAAACCTCTGACGAGGTTTGCATCTCCACATCATTTGACCGGATAATGGAGTTTTTGCCTATCAGCAAACTTGAACCCAGCATAATGGCTTGAATTCCAAACGTGATGCAGGCACGAACGATGGAATTCGCGCTATCCGGCAATAGATATCCCATACCATGGAATGTGGTATAGAAAGAAGCGGCGGACAGTGCCACCAGGGATATGGACAGCAGCCTGGAAATGGAGTTGGTTTTCAAATTGCCGGAAAAAATGTCGCACAACAGGATCAGATACAGCTCGGCAATGGAAATAAGTCTGAAAAACAATCCCACGGCCGCTACGCCGAGCCGAATGATTTCCTGAAATATGCAGCTAACTATGCAAATCAGGTCCCGTATAAAATTTTTCGTGGAGAAGAGAATGATCAGCACCAACACGATCATGGCTCCGATTACCAGGGACTGTGTCATAAGATGTTCTCCTTTCTTTTGAAATACTGTATGAACAAACACGTGTTTTCTATAAAAAGTATAATATGTGTTGCTTTAGCGGTCCAACAAAGGATTTTTATTTTTAGACTTATTTCGTCAGAACGGTCAAGAAAAGAATTAAAAAAATTTTGTCAGATTTAATAATTGCCGCAAATTTCAAATTCTTTTACAATAAATGTAAAGAAATGTACTTGTCTTTTGGGAAAGGGAGGGGTCGCAGTGCCTGAGAAATTGCGCTATACGCTGAAGAATTTGGGAACCCAGATTTATTCTTCAAAAAACAAACCTCCGATCATTCGGAAAATCCCAAAATATAAAGAGTTGAAATTTTTTGAGGCAATTTTCCCATCGACATTTCTGGAGGGACCCCGTGCCACACTCTTCGCCGATTATGAGGAGCGCAACAACCCTACACGGAACAAAATTTTCAACGGTACCTATCATGGAGATCCCCTGCAGAGCAGGACCTCGGCTTATTTTACCGGCCATCCCGGCGCATGGCAGGGATTTGTTGACCACTGCACACAGGAAGTGGGCTGTTCCAGCTGCGATCATGACCGCCTCAGAGCGCTTCTGCTGGATCTGACAGAAAAAATGCCCGCCTGCGGAGTAAGTGAAGAACTCTGTCAGCAGACACGGGAGGCCTGTATTCAGGCGCCTGGAGAGGCGCTGGCAATTATAACGCTGTTCGTGATGCTGCACAGCAATGAAACCGGCAACCACTGCACTCGTGGAGATATCAATTTCCTGCTGCCCGTTATTTTTACGACCCGTGCGCGATACCCTCAAAAGATTGCCGCTGAGCGACCCTACGCTGATTGCTGCATGCGGTATTTGAAAGAGCGGTTTCGGAATTTGCTGACCTGCCCCCAGGAAACGTTTGACGAAGTTTACCAAAAGCACTCGCGCTTATTTTCCTGTGTTGCAGAAGTAACTCCGTATGACGAAACTGAGAACAAAGACGATCTCCTCGAAGCGCTTTATAACAGGATCATGCATACAGATGATCCTTATCTCCTGTATGTGAAGGGGCCTGCAGGCGCACATAAGAATTCCTTGATGCAGCTGCTGTTTTTGAAGCTTCTGCGCTCCGGCCAGCAGAAGTATATTCCTTTTTACATCGACCTCAATTATT
>CATZYY010000107.1 GCA_958426425.1 uncultured Oscillospiraceae bacterium | reverse complement strand
AGTTCCTTGAGTTCGCTCTTGATTACGGCCTCGTTTAGTTGTACAATTTTCTCGGACATGGTTTGCTGTCTCCTTTCGAATGTTTGTGTCGCAACTTCATTCTACCAGAGATCTGCAAACCATGTCTCTTTTTATTTACTTTTCAATTTGCGAAACTTATTCTACCTTATCCTTTCTCTTTTTGTGCTCTGGTCAGCGCACTTCAAAAATCCACAAATAAGATGTGTTAGGGATGAAATGCGGACTGTGCATAGCTGAAATGGACCTGGCAGAGATTGCTGAAAAATCCGAAAGAGGATCGCTGGCATTCAACAGAGAATATGGAGACTTTAACAATGATGTTTGTTCAGGAACATTTGGCTGCACTGTTCCAGCGCGGCAGTGGGTTCAGCCAATCACCTCTTTTCCCCTTCGGCCATAACATGGTGCGAGGGGGAATGCCGGATGAACAAGACCTTTGGTGTAATCGGCGGCGACCGCCGGCAGGCGGAGCTGGTCCGGCTGCTGGAGGCAGACGGACACACCGTGTATACTTACGGCGTTGGAGGTACCGGCGGGGGAGCAGGGGCTTTGGAACGGGCCACGTCGGCGGAGACGGTGATCCTGCCCCTGCCGTTGTGCCGGGGAGACGGAGTTCTCAACTGCGAGGAAGCGCCCATGCCCACCACGGACCTGTTTCGCCGGTTCCACAGCCGGCAGCTTCTGCTGGCCGGGCAGGTGAAGCCCCCGCAGCGGCGGGAGGCGGAGGAGCGGGGACTGCGTCTGGAGGATTATTTCCTCAGGGAGGAGCTGACCGTGGCCAACGCCGCCGCTACGGCGGAGGCTGCCGTGCAGGTGGCTATGGAACGGCTGGACCGGACGCTGCTGGGCATGGACTGCCTGGTGCTGGGCTTCGGCCGCATCGGAAAGCTCCTGAGCTACCGGCTCCACGGCCTGGGCGCCCGCGTCACTGCCACCGCCCGGAAGCCCGGGGATCTGGCCTGGATTCGAGCCTACGGATGGAAAGCACTGGAGACCGGGAACCTGGACGGATGTCTGGGGACCTTTGGCGCAGTGTTCAACACGGTCCCCTCACTGGTTCTGGATGAGCCGCTGCTCCGTCAGCTGCCCAGGGACTGTCTGTGTGTGGATTTGGCATCCGTCCCGGGGATTGACCAGACTGCGGCGGCCGCCCTGGGACTTCCCTGGGTCTGGGCCCGTTCCCTGCCGGGGCGGCTGGTGCCATGCACCGCGGCGGCGGTTATCCGGGATGCGGTCTATTACATTATGGAAGAACGAGGTGACCCAGTGTGAGAAAAGAACGGGTCGGGTTTGCCATGTGCGGTTCCTTCTGCACCCATGCCCAGGTGCTGGAGGCCCTGGAGGCGCTGACAGAGCAGTATGAGACGGTGATCCCCATTGTCTCGGAGCTGACCGCCTTCACCGATACCCGCTTTGGCACCTCCGACGCTCTGATGGAGCGGCTTGAGGATCTGACGGGGCAGGAGGTGCTGTGCGATATCCCGTCGGTGGAGCCCATCGGCCCCAAGGGGCTGCTGGATGTGCTGGTGATTGCGCCGGCCACCGGCAACACCATTGCCAAGCTGGCGGCGGGCATCACGGATACCGCCGTTACCATGGCGGCCAAGGCGCATCTGCGCAACGGCCGGCCGGTGGTGATCGCCATGGCCAGCAACGACGGCCTTGCCGCCGGTGCCAAAAACATCGGCGAGCTGCTGGTGCGGAAGAACTACTATTTCGTGCCGTTCGGGCAGGACAATGCCCAGGCAAAGCCCACTTCCCTGGTGGCGGATTTCTCCAAGATTTCCGAGACGGTGGATGCCGCCCTGCGGGGAGAGCAGATTCAGCCGGTGCTGCTGCGGTGAGAGGCGGTCCCGGAGCTTGTCAATGACCAAGGGAACATCCAGGTAGCACGGCAAAAGGCTAGACAGGAGGGGCGCCGCGTCAGCGGCGCCCCTCCTGTTTTTGAGGTGTGCATATGGCTGCAAAAATGGGACGGTGTTCCCGCTTTGCCTGCTGGCTTTAAAGCGCCACTTGAAAAGAAGGGGGCGTGCAAAAAGAGAGATGTTTTCCGCCATGGATGAAAGCGTAGCCTGCCGATCTGAAGGGGACATGCCCCAGATGCAGTTCAGTCAAACGGATGTCCGCAGAAAAAGGGGAAAAGGACGGCTTGTGAGACTGCCGCCGCGGAACAAATTGCTTTTATGCAAAAATCTTCTCACCAAGTCGGCCCAGAGGCTTGTTCAGCTTCCGGGCCACCATGCCCACGCACAGCGCCGCCGCCACAGTCCCTTCCCGGACACCCTGAAGCTCGCCCAGGAAGATCAAAGACAGCAGGCAGGCCGTCAGCACCAGGCACACGTCAAAGGTCACCTTCATGGTGCCGAACTTCACCGGCAGCACCTGGCACAGCGCTAATACTGTCCCCTCGCCGGCCAAAGTCACCACGCCGGCGGTGACTTCGAAGCTGACGCCGATGCCCACCAGCAGAATACCCAGCACGCATACCAGCCACTGCTGCCAGTAGGCGCCGCAGGCAATGGCCCCGGTGACCCACATCGCCGCGTCGGTCAGCCATCCGAAAATCACCGCCACCGGCAGCTGCAGCAGCTGCACCGGGTCATACCGCCGCCGGAGCAGCAGAATTTGAATAAGAATCATGACGCAGTGCATGACGATGGAGACGGTTCCCACGCTGAGAGGGGAAAACAGACTGGCAACATAAGGCACACTGGAGATGGGGGAGGTGCCAAGGTCTGCCCGGATGGACAGGGCCACGCCCAGGGACATGATGACCAGACCCACCGTCAGAAAGAGCCAGCGGCGGACCAGGCCTGTGCGCTTTTCGAAGGTGCTCATCCCTGGATCACCTCCTCCGGCAGGGCGGCACAGACCTTTTCCAGCAGAGCCGTCAGATGTTCGGTTTCCGCCTGCGTCAAAAGAGAGGAGGCCTGTCGGTCCGCCCGGTCAAACAGCTGAGCCACCGCCTCTGCCGCCGATTCTCCCGCGGCGGTCAGGGACACGTACAGCGCCCGCCGGTCTCCGGGCTTTTGGCGCCGCTCCACCAGACCTGCTTCCTCCATGCGGGTGAGAATGCTGCCTACCGTGGCAGGTTCGATGCGGCAATAGTCGGCGATGGACCGCTGGTTCTGGGTACCGTGAAGCCGCAGGTACTCCAGGACCTTGGGCTGTCCCGGTGAGAGGCCCAGCTCTGCCGCCTCCTCTAAAATCCGGCGGTTGAGCAGGGAGTGAGAGCGCATCAGCAGGTAGTGCAGGGAAGTCATTTGTAAGCCTCCATATAATAAGGCTTCTAATAATAATGGTGCTTATTATATGGCAAAGCCGGGGCCATGTCAATCCCCCGGGAACGGTTGCAAAACCGCGGAAGTCTGGTACAATAGATACAAACCCAAGGGAAGGAGGCGCGTCATGGGCCGGATTATGGAATTTTCCTCTCCGGATGGAGACAGGCGGCAGGCGCTGCTGGAGGAACTGGAGCAGGTGCGGCGGGAGATTGCGGAGCTGGACCTGGAGGAGCCGGAGGACATGGACAGCGAGGAATACGAGGAGTGGGGCGACCGCCACGAGGAGCTGGAGGACCGGGCGGACGACCTGCTGGACCGGCTGGAGGAGCTGGGCGAGCCATGACGGAGAGCGCCAACTGCAAGCTGGAGATCTTCGTTCCTGAGAGTCACCTGGAGGCCGTGGCGGAGGCGCTGCGGTCCGTGGATGCCGGACATGTGGGGAGGTACGAAGGCTGTTTTTCCTATGCACCCGTCACCGGCTGCTGGCGTCCTCTGCCGGGTGCCGTGCCGTATCTTGGCCGGGAGGGAGAGCTGAGCCGGGAGCCGGAGGTGAAGGTGGAGGTTCTTTGCCGCCGGGACCGGGCTGAGGAGACTGTGGCGGCGGTGCGGCGGGTACACCCCTACGAAGAGCCGGTCATTCATATAATTCCCCTTCTGGAAATGAATGTGTAAAGGGGAAATACGATACAGGAGGAAACGGAGATGTTGGCCTATACGTATGTGGCGCCGGGGCACTTTGCCCTGATGGAAAAGCCGAAACCGGCGCTGCTGGAGGAGCGGGACGCCCTGGTGCGGGTGACGCTGTCCAGCATCTGCACCAGCGACCTGCACATTCTGCACGGCTCCGTGCCCCGGGCGGTGCCCGGCATCACCGTGGGCCATGAGATGGTGGGAGTGGTGGAGGAGACAGGTCCCGCCGTGAAGAATCTGCGGCCCGGAGACCGGGTGGCGGTGAATGTGGAGACCTTCTGCGGGACATGCTTCTTCTGCCGCCACGGCTGGGTCAACAACTGCACGGACCCCAACGGCGGCTGGGCCCTGGGCTGCCGGATCGACGGCGGACAGGCGGAATATGTCCGGGTGCCCTATGCCGACCAGGGGCTGACCAAGATCCCCGATCCCGTCACCGATGCCCAGGCCCTGTTTGTGGGGGATATTTTGGCTACCGGGTACTGGGCCGCCGACATTGGGGAGATTTCACCGGGTGACACGGTGCTCATTCTGGGAGCAGGCCCCACAGGCATCTGCACCCTTCAGTGCGTGCTGCTGAAAGAGCCGGGGCAGGTGGTGGTCTGCGAAAAGGACCCGGCCCGCCGGGCCTTTGTGGAGACCCATTACCCCGGCGTGACCGTGGTGGGGCCGGAGGAAGTGAAGGAGGCCGTCCGGTTACGCAGTACCCACGGCGGCGCCGACGTGGTGCTGGAAGTGGCCGGCGGAGAGGATACCTTCCGCCTTGCCTGGCAGTGCGCCCGGCCCAACGCCGTGGTGGTGGTCGTGGCTCTGTATGACCAGCCCCAGGTGCTGCCTCTGCCGGAGATGTACGGGAAAAACCTGACCTTCAAAACCGGCGGCGTGGACGGCTGCCGCTGCGCCGAGATCCTGGACCTGATTGCCGCCGGAAAGCTGGACACCACGGCCCTCATCACCCATACCTATCCCCTGAGGGATATCCAGGCGGCCTACGACCTTTTTGAATACCGCCGGGACGGCGTCATCAAAGTGGCCGTAAAACCGTGACCGCAAGTTTTTTAGCCAAGAATATTGAGAGGAGATCGGAACATGAAGATTCAATTTTTGGGGCACGCCTGCTTCCTGCTGAATGACGGCGCTCACAAGGCCCTGGTGGACCCCTACCTGACTGGGAACCCCCTGGCGGCAGTGTCTGCTGATGAAGTGGAGGCGGACATGATCTTCGTCACCCACGGCCACGGGGACCACGTGGGGGACGCGGTGTCCATCGCCCGCCGCACCGGTGCCCAGGTCTGCTGCCCCATTGAGCTGGGCGAGGCCGTGTTTGTGCCCGCCGGGATCTCCGTGGTGTCCGGCAATCTGGGCGGCTGGACCAAAACGCCCTTCGGACGGGTGAAGCTGACCGCCGCCATCCACGGCAGCGGCGTGGCCGGCGGCCTTGCCTGCGGTTTCCTCTTTGAAATGGGGGGCAAGAAAATCTATCACGCCGGAGACACCGCTTTGACCAGTGATATGGCTCTGCTGGCGGCGGAGGGAATCGATGTGGCCCTGCTGCCCATCGGGGACTTCTACACCATGGGGCCGGAGGATGCCCTGCGGGCGGTGGAGATGATCCGTCCCGGCCTCACCATTCCCATGCATTTCAACACCATGCCGCCCATCGTCCAGGACGGCGATGCTTTCGCCTCGGCGGTTCAGGCCGATGGATTCCCAGCCAAGGTGCTGCAGCCTGGGGAGACACTGGAGCTGTAAAGTGAGAACCCGTTACAGAAAGATGCCGGGCATCAAAGACTTGATTGTGGTTTGAACCAGGACCAGACAAGCGGCGATTTGAGAAAACAGCAAAAAACAGGAGAGGCAATGCCTCTCCTGTTTTGCAATCTTTCCGCTGCCGCAAAGGGAATGGCCTTTGACGGAACGTATGGGGGTGACTGACATCATTTATGTTCTCTCCCGGTCCGGCAGAAACCGCAGCTCCCCCGCCGCCCGGGTGGCGTTCAGATCGATCAGGCGCTGGTTGGAGCTGCCCCGGAACCGCAGGGAGATGTCCTTCCGCTCCTCCACGAACCGGCCGTCCACCAGCACGTCCAGCAGCGACAGCATCTCGTCCGTCACCTCGCAGCGGGGATGGGTGCCATAGGTGGTCAGCTCCTCATAGGTAAAGCCGCTGAAGCCCCAGATGGTCTTTTGGGGATAGGCGGCCCGGACCCGCCGCAGGAAGGGCACCAGCGCCCGCTGGTTCTCCGGTTCAAAGGGCTCGCCTCCCAGCAGGGTCAATCCGCTGATATAGCTGGGGGAGAGCAGGGAGAGAAGCCGCTCCTCCGTTTCCGCTGTGAAGGGCTGCCCGTAGCAGAAGTCCCAGGTCTGGGGCTGGAAGCAGCCCTTGCAGCGGTTGGTGCAGCCGGAGACGAACAGTGTCACCCGTACCCCTTCGCCGTTGGCGATATCGCAGTTTTTGATCTCTCCGTAATACATGATTATCTTCCCAACTTTCCACTGCCGGTGTAAAAAATGGAATCCGTGTCGGGCGGCACTGATACCTGCTCCACACTTCCCGGTGTGCCCCAGAGTATACATGGAAGTTGTTTTTTCCAGGGACCTGCGCACGATAAAATCCATGCCGGGCAGGACATGCGCCCGCACGGAGCGCCTGTCAGCGCCTGGGGCGCTGATTCAAATTGTTTTTTCCGGGGACGTGTGCCTCGGGAAAAACAGCTTGTGCCGGGCAGGACATGCGCCTGCACGGCACACCACTGCCTGCCCGCACTGGCGGGCAGCCGCCCGCTCTGTGAGCGGGTGAGGGGGGTATCGCAGGGACTGTGCCGCTCCGGCGGCGCGGGCCCTGCGTATCCAGGGGGGATAAGATCCCCCCTGGAATATCTTAAAGATGCAGCACCCGGTCCCGGATCTCCTGGGTCCGGCCCTGGTTCCAGAACTGGGTCCCGATGTAGCCGCAGGTCCGCCGGGCCACGTTCATCTTGTCCTGGTCTGTGTTGCCGCACTTGGGGCACTTCCAGATCAGCTTGCCGTTTTCCTCGGCAATCTGGATCTCTCCGTCCCAGCCGCACACCTGACAATAGTCGCTCTTGGTGTTGAGCTCGGCGTAGATGATGTTGTCGTAAATGAACTGCATCACCGCCAGAACAGCCTCCAGGTTGTTCTGCATGTCCGGCACCTCCACGTAGCTGATGGCGCCGCCGGGGGAGAGGTGTTGGAACTGGGCCTCAAATTTCAGTTTGTCGAAGGCGTTGATTTCCTCGGTGACGTGGACGTGGTAGCTGTTGGTGATATAGCCCTTGTCGGTGATGCCCTCGATGACGCCGAAACGGCGCTGGAGGCACTTGGCGAACTTGTAGGTGGTGGATTCCAGAGGCGTGCCGTAGAGGGAGAAGTCGATGTCGCTCTCGGCCTTCCACTTCCGGCAGACCTCATTCATGTGCTCCATGACCTCCAGGGCGAAGGGGGTGGCGGCCGGGTCCGTGTGGCTCTTGCCGGTCATGTACTTCACGCACTCATAGAGGCCGGCATAGCCCAGGGAGATGGTGGAGTAGCCGTGGTAGAGGAGCTCGTCGATGGGCTGGCCCTTTTTCAGGCGGGCGCAGGCGCCGTACTGCCAGAGGATGGGTGCCACGTCGGAGAGGGTACCCTTCAGCCGCTCGTGGCGGCACAGCAGCGCCCGGTGGCACAGCTCCAGCCGCTCATCGAAGATGGACCAGAACTTGTCCACATCCCCGCCGGAGGAAAGGGCCACATCGGGCAGGTTGATGGTCACCACGCCCTGGTTGAACCGGCCGTAGTACTTGTGCTTGCCGGGCTCATAGTTGCCGGCGTTTGCGATGTTGCCGATGCCGGCGTCGGTGAACCGGTCCGGGGTCAGGAAGGACCGGCAGCCCATGCAGGTGTACACGTCCCCCTTCAGCTCCAGCATCTTCTTGGCGGAGATGTAGTC
>CATZYY010000106.1 GCA_958426425.1 uncultured Oscillospiraceae bacterium | reverse complement strand
GAGCCCTCGGACCTGGGGGCCGACATGGTGGTGGGCAGCCTCATCAAGAACCCCGGCGGCGGCCTGGCTCCCATCGGCGGCTATATCTGCGGTACCAGGGAGTGCGTGGAGCGGTGCGCCTACCGGCTCTCCGCTCCGGGCCTGGGGCAGGAGGTCGGCGCCAACCTGGGGCTGATGCCCGCCCTCTACCAGGGTCTGTTCCTGGCGCCCACGGTGGTATCCGGCGCACTGAAAGGTGCCATCTTTGCCGCCAATGTCTATGAAAAGTTGGGCTACACCTGTGTCCCCAACGCCACCGAGAGCCGTCACGACATCATTCAGGCAGTGACATTGGGCAGTGCCGAGGCCATGGTGGCCTTCTGCAAGGGCATCCAGGCGGCGGCACCGGTGGACAGCTACGTGACCCCGGAGCCCTGGGCCATGCCCGGCTACGATTCCGATGTCATTATGGCGGCGGGTGCCTTTGTACAGGGCAGCTCCATCGAGCTGTCCGCCGACGGCCCCATCCGTCCGCCCTACGCTGTGTACTTCCAAGGCGGCCTTACCTGGTATCACGCGAAACTGGGTATCCTCATGAGCTTACAAAAATTGGTGGAAGCGGGCCTGGTCCGCCTGCCGGAATCAATCTAAATCTGTTTTGTTGGGAGAAAAAGTTATGTGGTTTTGGTTTTCTATCATTGCGCTGCTGTGCTGGAGCGGCTCCGACCTGTTTTCCAAAATTGGCTGCCGGGATGCCTCCGATAAATACAGCCACCTGAAAATGGTCATGGCAGTGGGCGTGGTCATGGGCCTGCACGCCGCCTTTGAGATCTTCGTGGGCGGCACGGAGATCAATCTCTCCATCCTGCTGACCTACCTGCCGGTTTCTCTGCTGTATATCGGTTCCATGACTCTGGGCTACCTGGGCCTGCGGTACATTGAGCTGTCCATCTCCTCCCCCATTTGCAACTCCTCCGGCGCACTGGTGGCGGTGCTGACCCTTCTGTTCGTGGGCGCCGAGGATTACTCTCCCCTGGCCCTGTTTGCCGTGGCGCTGGTGTGTGTGGGCGCCATCGGCCTTGGCGTGGTGGACGCCTGTGAGGATGAGACTCTGCGGGCCCAGCGGCAGGAGGAAGGCAACTACAAGTACGCCAAGAGCTTCCTGGCCCTGGCCCTGCCGGTGGCCTACTGCATCCTGGACGCCGCCGGCACCTTTGCCGACAACCGGGTGCTGGAAACCCTCAACGAGGACAGTGCCAACGTAGCCTATGAGCTGACCTTCCTGCTGGCGGCCGTGCTTTCCTTCGTGTATGTGGTCCTCATCAAGAAGGACAGACTGATCCCCAAGATGGAGGCCCCCAAGTACACCGGCGCTGTCTTTGAGACTGCCGGCCAGTTCGCCTACATCTACGCCATCGCCGACACGGAGCACTTGGCCATGTCCGCCCCCATCATCTCTGCCTACTGCGCGGCCTCCGTACTGTGGAGCCGGCTGTTCCTGAAGGAAAAGCTCTCCTGGAAACACTATGCCATGATTTTGCTGGTGGTTATCGGTATCGTCATCATGGGCGTGTTCGATCTGTAAAACTATCTCATTGTACAATTATGGCAAGGCCCCGTCCCAAGAGGGACGGGGCCTTGCCATTTTGAAGAGAGGAAGTTGTTTATTTTGTCACAGGGAACTCCAGAATCCCAGCCACGCCGGCGGCGATGGAGTACTCCGGAAACACCAGGACGGGATCACCGTTTTCGTTGATATAGAAGCTAGTTGTCTCATCCACGGTGGTGAAGCCGCCCTGATCTGCCGGGAAGAAGTAGTCAAAGCCATCGGCCTCGATCTGAGCGGCCATGCCGGCTTTCACCGCGTCGTTGCAGATCTCCACCCAGTTCTCGCCCAGGAGGTCCTCCAAGGTGATGTCCCGGTCATTCTCCAGATCCAGGTTGTAGCAGTAGCGCTGCTCGTTGGAACTGACCCAGCACTCGCCGAAATCCACTACAAAGGACACGGTAGTGTCAGTCTGGCTCTTGATCTCATAATTGATGATCACGTCCATCTTCCGGTCGCCCCACTCCTCCTCCGTGCCGCCGGTGGCGAAGAAGGCCTCTTGGTAATCCTCCCAGTCCTGCTGGGCTTTGGCCATGTGGGCGTCCACACGCTCCTGGATCTCGGCGTTGATTCGGTCGGCGGCGGCACTGTCGGCCTCCACCTCGGGGACGGAAACCTCATAGTCAATGCCATCCCGAACGGTGTCATAGCTGCGGACCGTCAGCACCTGGAACAGCCCGCCCAGCACCGGAACATCAGACGCCGCGGCAGCAAAGGTAGGCGACAGATTCAATGCTCCCACCAGTACCGCCAAACACGCAGCACAAGTACCTGCTGTGCGGAACATGGAACGCCGTGCTCTGCGGCGACGGGCCTCCTGCCCCTGACGGATGCCTGCCTGGACCCGGTTACTCAGTTCCTGAGGAATGGGGGTAGACTCGTAATCCTGTTTTGCTTTTTCAAATTCTTTCATGTCTCATTCGCTCCTTCCATAGATACCCGTAATTTTTTCAGGCCTGTGTACAGGCGGGTCTTCACCGTGCTGAGGTTGCAGCCGGTGACGGCGCTGATCTCTTTCAGGGACAGCTCCTCGTAAAAACGCAGCTTCACGATGGTGCCCACCTCCGGTGGCAGCGCGTCCACCCGTTTTGCAAGGTCCCCATCCGCCGGCAGGGGATCTTCATAGCTGCCGGCGTCCAGAGCCTCCGGCGGAACCAGCGTCACCAGCTTCCGCCGCCGCAGAGTGTCCATGCACACGTTAACCAAAATGCGGTAAAACCAGGTGCGCATGGCGTCCGCCTCTCGAAGGCCATCCTGTCGTTCCAGTGCTTTGCAGACGGCGGTCTGTACCGCGTCCAGAGCTTCTTCCCTGTCTTTAAGATAGCTGTAGGCCAGACGATAGAACCGCTCCTGATTTTCCACAAGAAACACTGTCAGTTCTCGCTCTGTTACTCGTGTCACGTTCATGGTCCTTTCTGTTTCGTTCTGTCTTATAGACGCCGGAGGGGCGGAAAAAGTTTGGAAGAGCGGAAAATTTCCACGGAAAAATGGCCCGCCCCGGTTTCGGGGCGGGCGGGAATCATTCGTATCATTCGTAGCGCAATGCGTCGATGGGGTTGAGCCGGGCCGCCTTGTTGGCGGGAAGATAACCAAAGAGAATTCCTATGCCCACAGATACACCGAAACTGATGGCCACGTCGCCCACAGTGGGGGTGGCGGTAAAGGTGGCACCGCCCACACCGGTGGTCATGAGGCTGGCCACCAGGGCCGTGGCAATTCCGGCCAGCAGCAGTCCGAAAAGGATGCCCAGCACACCGCCCACGGCGGAGGTGGTACCTGCCTCGATGACAAACTGACTGCGGATGTCTCGCTGCTTTGCGCCCAGAGACTTGCGGATTCCGATCTCCCGTGTCCGCTCGGTCACGGATACCAACATGATATTCATAATGCCGATACCGCCTACCAGCAGGGAAATGGCAGCTATCGCCACCAGCACGATCATCATGGTGTTCATCATGGTGTTCATGGCATCCATCATCTCCGCGGAGGTCATGACCATATAGTAATCCGTGGACTGATAGGTTTTATACAGCCGGTTTTCAATGATGCCCTTGGCGGCGGAGGCCAAGTCCCGGTTGGTGCAGGTCATGAGATACATGCTCTGCCCGGCACCGCCCTGAAGGCTGCCGGCATTTTCATAGGAGATGTAGACCTTGTCATCTCCGCTGCCCTCAGAATTGTCGGCATTTTCCGCCAAAACACCTACTACGGTGTAGGGCACGCCGCCGATGGACAGGCTCTTGCCCAGTGCATCTCCCCGGAATGCCTCCAGGGCCAGGTAGGAGCCGATCACACAGACATTCTGCCGCCGCTCCACGTCGATGTAGCGCAGAAAACGACCCTCCGCCAGAGCCTCGCCCTGCATGGTCTTCTGGGTATCGCTTTTGAAGAAGGACTCGCTGACACCGTAGACGCTGGTGCGCTCAAAAGTATCAGTGCCACTGCGGACCTTGGCGCTGGCGGAGACATAGGGGGATACGCCGGTGAGGTACTGGGGATACCGCTCCACCAGCTCGTAGAGGTCGTCGGCGTCCACATCCCGGGTGCCGCTCTCCCCCCGGGGCCAGACCATGACCTGAATCAGGTTGGAGCCCAAGGTCTCAAACTGCTCGTTCATCATGTTGGTCATGCCGTTGCCCAGGGACAAAATCACAATGACGGCACCCACGCCGATAATGATGCCCAGCATGGTGAGGAAGGCCCGCATCTTGCTGGTGCGCAGGGAGTTGAGGGCCAGCTTGAAGGACTGGGTAAAATTCACGGTACATCCACCTCCTCGTCCTCATGGGGCTGGACCAGGGCCTCCGGTGCGCCCGCGTCCCCGTCGTAGATGATCTTGCCGTCCTGAAGCCGCACAATCCGCCGGGCCTTGACGGCAATGGAGTTGTCGTGGGTGATGAGCACCACCGTGTCGCCCTCCCGGTTGAGCTGCTGGAGGAATCGCAGCACCTCCCGCCCCGTTCGGGAATCCAGGGCGCCGGTGGGCTCATCTGCCAGAATCACCGAGGGCTTTCCCGCCAGGGCCCGGGCAATGGATACCCGCTGCTGCTGTCCGCCGGAGAGCTGACTGGGCAGATTCTTCCGCTTGTCGGCCAGCCCTACCCGCTCCAGCGACTGGATGGCTCGTTTGTGACGCTCCTCGGCGCTGATACCGGCATACAGCAATGGCAGCTCCACGTTCTCCTGCACCGTCAGCTTGGGGATCAGATTATACTGCTGGAAGATAAAGCCCAGCATCTTGTTGCGGATCTCCGCCTGCTGGTCGTCCTCCATGGTGGACACGTCGATGCCGCCCAGGTGATAGGTGCCGGAGGTGGGCACATCCAGGCAGCCGATGATGTTCATGGCGGTGGACTTGCCGGAGCCGGAGGAGCCCACGATGGCCACAAATTCCCCCCGGTCCACCGTGAGGCTGACGCCGTCCAGAGCGTGGACCGTCTCCTCACCCATCTGATAGATCTTATAGACGTCTCGCAGCTCGATCAGGTGCTCCATGGGCTCAGCCTCCCGTCGTCATCATCAGATCCATCAGCGTGGAGGCCTGATTCTCAATGAGGACGATGTCCCCCTCCTCCAGGCCGCCGGTAACCTCGATGTACACGTCGTCATTGCGGCCCAAAGTAACCTCCCGGGTCTCCAGCTTGGTGATGTCGGCTACGGCGGTGTTGTCGTCATTCATGGCGCCGGGGCCCGGCACCGTCACCACATTCCCCCGGCCCACGGCATCCACGGGGATGCACAGAGCGTCGGGGATCTCCTCGCCGATAATGGTGGCGGAGACGTTCATGCCCGGACGCAGATCGCCGTAATCCTCCAGAATAATGGTGACGGGGTAGCTGGTATCACCGTTCACCGTATTGCCTCGGATGCTGATGGTATCCACCACGCCGGTGAAGGTCTGCCCCTCCAGGGCGTCGGCGGTGATCTCCACCTTCTGTCCCACCTCTACCTTGCCGATATCCAGTTCATGGACAGCCATTTCCATTTTCAAATAGCTTAGATCGTAGATCACGGCCAGGGTGCCGGAGGCAGCGCCATCCACCTTGTCCCCGGCCTTAAAGTTCTTTTCGATCACGGTGCCGGCAATGGGCGCAGTGATATTGTAATCGTCCACCGAGTCGGTGGCAGTCCCGGCGGAGAGCTGGGCAGACTCCAGATTCAGCCGTGCATTTTCGATCTGATTCCGAATGGCATCAGACTCCACGGTGCACAGCGCCTCGCCCTTGCTGACAGACGCTCCCGCCAGCTTGTTCAAGTCGTTAATGGTGCCGGAGGCGGTGGCGCAGACAATGGAGGACGCCGGCATGGCCACCGGCGTGTCGCCGTAGCTGGTATAATTGCCGATGACGGCGGTGGCTGTAAAGTAGTCAGATACAGCGCCCGGATTGTTGAGCCGCACCCGGACGGACACCGCCTGCTTGCCGTTGGAAGTGATGGTGCTGGAGTTGGAGATGTAAGTAACGGTGCCCATCTGGGTGCCGTCAAAACCGTCGATAAAGATGGTGGCCGGCTGGCCCACGTAGAAATCACTGGGCTCCGCGAAGACAAACAGGAAGTCCATGGTCAGCTCCGTGCTGGCCACCACCTTGGCGATCTGAGTCCCGGCGGTGACGCTCTGCCCGTTGTGGACATAAACCTCGCTGATGATGCCGTTGAGCGGCGCCGTGGGGTGCAGGGCCTCCTGGGCCTGCTCATAGCTGAGCCGGGCCTGCTCCACGGAAATCTCCGCCCGGTTCACGGAATCCTGCGCATCGCTGCTGTCCATAGCGTACAACAGCGCGTCCTTGTCCACCAGGTCTCCCACCTCAAAGGGGGAGTCCAGAATCTCTCCGGAAATCAATGTGGTAACGTTGTAAGAGTCGGCGGGCTCCAGGGTGGCGGTGCCGGAGACGCTGACCGTCAGATCCTGCCGGGTGGCCGTGGCCACCAGATAGGTACCCGCCAGCATGCTGCTGGCGCTCTTCTGCAGCCGGGCGGCGCAGCCCACCACAATGGCCGCCACCACCAGCAGCACCACCGCGATCTTCAGCCACCGCTTTCCCCGCTTGCTCTTTGGCAGATGGGGCCTCCACTTCTTTTTCGTCTCCGGGGTCTGGACCGGCGCCGCAGCCTGCGGGGTCTCTTCCTTCATCAGTTCTTCCATAGTAAGCTCCTTTTCTCACGCTTCCCGCGGCGTCTTGCCCATGCCCCGCCGCAGAATGTCCAGTATGTTCTCCAGCCGCTCCCGGACACCGGGAGCGGCCCCGGCCTGCAGGCCGGCATAGACCATGGGAACCGTGGTACTCAGCAATAGTCCCAGCATGTCTCCCAGGTCCCGTTCCCGCCGCAGGTCCAGCAGGTCGGGGTTCACCGCGTCCTTCAGACGTTCCAAAATAGCCCCCGGGTCCAGCATCCCCATGAGGCCGGCCTTCTGCATGCCCTGGTTGCAGTGGAGGATGCGGGCCATGGCCCCCATCTCCCCCAGGTGCTGGGCGCCGCCCTTGGCGGCCAGGTAGTCGTACAGGTCCAGCAGGGCCTGGAAGATATCCCCCTTCCGCCGCAGCAGCAGCTCCTCAATGACCATCACCATCTGGTCCACATACCCCCGCAGCAGATAGCGGAACAGCTCCTCCTTGTCCTGGAAGTACATGTAGAAGCTGCCCCGGGGGATGCCGGCCTCCTTGATGATCTGGTTGATGGAGGCCTCGTTGAAGGGACGAGTGGAAAACTCCCGGGTAGCCGCCTCCAGCAGCTTCTCCTGCTTTTCCGGCGGCAGATTCAAAAACGTGCTGCTCGGCACAGCCCTTCCTCCTCTCAAACAATACGGTATGACGGTGCCGCTTTCTTCATCCCGCCGCCCATTGTGCACCTTCCTCCAGGGGGAAGGTCAAGAGAAATCTGTAGGCAGGCGGAAAAGAAATATGACAACCTGTCGCTTATCATAGCCGACAGGTTGTCACATTGCAACCCCTTTTTCAAAAATTCACAATTCCTTCACACTTCCCCGCTCTCGTACAGCGGCCGCAGCCGCTGGTAGGGCTGGGGGCGGTAAGTGACGGACGAAATGGGCTTGCCGGAGATGCCGTACTTGGGGTGAGTGCCGAAAAGGTCGATGTAACGATCCAGGTCGTCCCGCTCCGCCTCCATGGCGCCCAGCAGGAACAACGCCGCCCGAGCGTCGTCCACGGCACGGTGGCTGTTGACCGCCGTCTCTCCCAACCGGAAGGCCTCGATGGCGTCGCAGAGCTTGTGGGGATAGTCCCGCCGGTCCCGGTACACCGTCAGCAAATCCAGGAACCGGGGCCGCACCAGCACCGCCGCCTTTCCAAAGGGCCGCAGCAGATAGTAGAGGAAGCTCAGGTCGAACTGGGCGTTGTAGGCCGCGATCAGCGGCCGCTCAGCCCCCTCCAGCAGGTGGCAGAAATGCTCCGCGGCGGCGGACTTCTCCACGCCCTCCGCCTCCAGCTGCTCCGGCGTGATGCCGGTCAGGTCCGTGATAA
>CATZYY010000105.1 GCA_958426425.1 uncultured Oscillospiraceae bacterium | reverse complement strand
AGCCTGCACATGAAGCTGATGCTGATTTTGCTGCTGCTCATCACGTCGCTGATGGCAGTGGTAGGCGCCTTTTTGACCACCAGCGTCTCCAGCTTCTATATCGACACCTTCTATCAGCAGATCAACGAGGTTTTCGGCGAGGACAACGGCGATTTTATCGCCACCCTCCGCAGCAGCGCCGACCTGCCGGACGGCGCCGAGCAGATCCGGCTGCTGGTGGACACCCGGGCCGGCGAGCTGGGTATCGACTACCGCACCCGCAACTACTTTGTGCTGGACGGGGAGACCGGGGCCTTTCTGGTCGGCTCCACCGACTCCTCGGAGCTGCCCCGGGAACAGACCGCCAACCTGCTGACTGCCCGCAACGCCGTGGCCCAGCGGGACGGCACCTTGGTGGGCGACGAGAGCGATATCACCGCCAGCTACATGGATGTGGCCATCCCCATCCTGGGCAGTGACGGCGGGGCTTACATTATTTATGTTCTGGACAACAAGGATACGGTGTCCGGCCTCAACAGTCAGCTGTTCCTCATCATTATGCAGGCCCTGATTATCGGCCTTCTGATTTCGGTGCTGCTGAGCTTTCTGCTGTCCAAGACCATGGTGGGCCCCATTGAAAAGCTGACGGCCAGCGCCGAGAAGGTGGCCGCGGGCGACTTTGACAGCAAGCTCACCGTGGAATCCACCGACGAGATCGGCATTCTCACCGGAACCTTCAACGAGATGGCCGGTGTGCTGGAGGCCACACTGGCCGCCGTGGAGAACGAGCGCAACAAGCTGGACACCCTGTTTCTCCACATGACTGACGGCGTGGTGGCCTTTGACCACCAGGGAAACCTGATTCACTGCAACCCCGCCGCCACCTCCATGCTGCAGCGGACCGTACCGTCGGACAGCACTTACGACCAGCTGTTCGGCTCTGTCTACCCCTTCCAGGAGATGCTATCCCTCCAGCGGCCCAACTACGCCGAGGGTGAGATGGTGGTGGGAGACCGGACGCTGGAGCTGTATCTGGCCCCCTTCTCCGACCAGGCCAGCGGCGGCGTGCTGATCGTGCTTCACGACGTGACCGAGCAGCACCGCAATGAGGAGCGGCGCAAGGAATTTGTGGCCAACGTGTCCCATGAGCTGCGCACACCGCTGACCAATGTCCGCAGCTACGCCGAGACCCTGCGGGATGGCGGCGGAGACATCCCCCAGGACACCGCCAACAGCTTTTTGGACATCATCATCACCGAGACGGACCGGATGACTCATATTGTTCAGGACCTGCTGACCCTGAGCCGCCTGGACGCCGGCAACGCCGAGCTAGTGCTCTCCCGCTTCCCCTTCGAGGAGGCCATCCAGAGCGTTGCCCGGGCCAACGCCCTGGCCGCCAAGCAGCGGCGCCACGACCTCACCTACGACCCGCCGGAGAGCCTGCCTCTGATCGTGGGCGACCGCAGCCGACTGGAGCAGGTAATGATGAACATTATCAGCAACGCCATCAAATACACGCCGGACGGCGGCCACATCCGCATCACCGCCGGCTCCACCGAGTCAGAGGTGTGGATGGAGGTCTGCGACGACGGCATTGGTATTCCGGAGCAGGACCGGGAGCGGATTTTTGAGCGGTTCTACCGGGTGGACAAGGCCCGGTCCCGGGAGTCCGGCGGCACCGGCCTGGGTCTGTCCATCGCCAAGGAGATCGTTCAGCGCCATCACGGCGCCATCACCTTGGCCCCCCATCAGGGCCCCGGCACCACTGTGCGGCTGACGCTGCCCATCGGCGGTCCCCGTCCCCTGCCCAACTGATTCATTCCGCCTGAGAGGAGGAGCGCCCCATGGAGGACAATGTCCGGCGCAAGCGCCGGGATCTGATCCAGAATATCGCCATTGTGGCGCTGTCCCTGTCGGCGGTTCTGCTGTTTGCCCAGTCCCAGATTTACAATCTGCTCTCTGACCAGAGCGTTCTGACCGATCGCCTGGTCGGCACCGCCGCCGGCGACACCGCCGTGGAGGCCACGCTCATCGCCCCGGTGCGGGTGGTGGTCACCGGTGTCTACGATCGCTATGGCGCCATTTTGACCACTGACGCCGAATCCTTTTCCGACCTGGGATTGCTGCTGAAGGAGGCCCTGGGCGCCGCCGGCACCCTGACAGTGTGTCAGGAGGCGGAGTTCGTATCCGCCCTGGGAACCTCGTCGGTGTATTATGACTTTCTCTCCCCCCTGCCCCTGTCCATTTTGTCGGAGCTGGTGGGCGGCGGCGGTGAGGGCATCGCCGGTAATACCCAGATCCGGCAGCTGGCGCTCTCTCCCGGCGGCAGCAGCGTATATTTATACGCCTGGGATGGGGGCGCCACATATTACGTTTGTCAGGTACCTCCCCTGTCCGTTGAGGACTTGGAGACCGTCGTCAATAACTGCACCTTCGGCGTGGCGGCCTTCGCCTATGACGAGGTATCACTGAACGAACGCTACGGCCAAATTGCCCCCCACTCCCTGCTGCTGGCAGAGCTGCCGGTGCTGCCGGTGCTCTCCGCCTCCAATCCCCTGACCTCCTCCGACCAGGTGCTGACGGCCCTGGGCTTCAACCCCAGCACCAAAAACCGCTATACTGACGCCGGCGGCACAGAGATCATCCGGGAAACCGACCGCTCTTTACAGATCGGCAGCGGCGGCACGGTGGTTTATGAGGGCGGCACGGACTCGGTGGTGACCATCCAGGCGGAGGGAGATCTGCCCACCCCCCTGGAGGCGGCAGTGGGCGCCACATCCCTGCTGCGAACGCTGCTGGGCGATCTGTCCGGTGAGGCGGCGCTGTATCTGGAGTCCATCCGTTTCTCTGAGGAAACCACGGTGCTGCGCTTTGGCTACCATGTGAGCGGCACGCCTATCCGTTTTTCCGACGGCGCCGCCGCTGCGGAGGTGACCCTCTCCGGCACCACCGTATCCCATCTGTCCCTGCGGGTGCGGCAGTATGTCGCCTCCGGGGAGGAGTCTTTGCTGCTGCCGCTGCGGCAGGCTCTGGCCATTGCCGCAGATACCCACCAGGGCGCTGAGCTGTTCATCGGCTACGCCGACACCGGCGCCGCAGTCAGCGCCCAGTGGATGGCAGGTTAATTCAAAACACAGCCGCTCAGAAAGCCCGGAAAGGAGGCGCACATGGAGAGCTACCGGCTGAAAAACATCATCATTTTGATTCTTGCCCTGCTGAATGTGTGTCTGCTGGGAATTCTGGCCATGCGTGTCAACGCGGAGCATGCCTCCCGCCGGGAGGCCCAGGAGCAGCTGGTGTCCCTGTTTGCCTCAGCCGGAGTGCGCCTGGACGCGGATCTGATCTCCCATGAGACGCCCCCCTCCGCCCTGACGCTGACCCGGGACGAAGCAGAGGAACAATCCCTGGCCGCATACCTGCTGGGCGGCACTCCTGTCCGCTCTGATCAGGGCGGCGGCATTTTCAGCAGCTCTGGAGAGTACGGCGCCGCTCAGTTCCGCTCCAACGGCAGCTTTGACGCCGTGTGTGACCGGCCCTTGTCAGACCCGGAGGACTTCTTCCAGGAGTTTTGCGACACCTTCGGCTATGAAGACATGACCCTTGCCCTGGAGGGCGGCACCGGCACGGTCACCGCCGTGCAATATTATCAAAATTACCCGGTGGTGGGCTGCGACGTGGTCTTTACCCTGGAGAACGGCGTTTTAAAGCGGGCCATCGGCACCCACCTGCCAAACAGCGCGGCCACTGCCGTAGGCGAGGAGCCCCTGTCTGCGCTGTCCGCCCTGTCCGCCTTCCTCAACACCATCCGGGAGGGCGCCGTAGGCACCGCCGTCATTGATCTGCATCTTTGCTACGAGCTTCAGAGCACTACCACTGCCCTGATGACCTTGTCCCCGGCCTGGTGTGTGGTCACTGACACTGCCAGTTATTATGTAAATTGTATGACCAGTGTGGTTACTCCCGCCTAAAGTTTTATATTTTCCCCAATTCTTCCGAAAAACGACAGCTTTTCTTCCACAAAAATTTATAAAAGGAAGGGTTTGCATTTCTCTTTTGAATGTGGTATAGTGAATGTGTGTGAGCTTTGGCGGTGGGAATTTTTGCCGTTTCAGGCCTCATTCCCTGGTATGAAGCGCCGCCAGAAGGGCAAACTGTCTTTGAAGTCGGTTTGCCGCCGCAAAAGAAAAAGTGCCTTTTGAAGAGAGGGTTTCGATTTGACAAAGTATATCGTACAGGGTGGACATCCCCTGTTTGGCGAGGTGGAGATCAGCGGTGCCAAAAACGCCGCCGTCGCCATCCTTCCCGCCGCGCTGCTGGTGGACGGGACATGCCGTATTGAAAACATCCCCCAGATTTCCGACGTAACGCTGTGCCTGCGCATTCTGGAGCAGCTGGGCGCTGCCATCCGCATGGTCAATCGCCACACGGTGGAGATCGACTGCAGCCGTATCCATTCCACCCGCACCTCCTACGAGCTGGCCCGGAAGATTCGGGCCTCCACCTACTTCATCGGCGCCCTGCTGGGGCGCTTCGGTCAGGCGGAGGTGGCCATGCCCGGCGGATGCAACTTCGGCGTGCGTCCCATCGATCAGCACGTCAAGGGCTTTACCACCCTGGGCGCCAAGGTGGTGGTGGAGGGTGGTTTCATCCATGCCTCCGCAGAAAACGGCTTGTTGCGGGGCGCCAATGTCTATCTGGACGTGGTGTCCGTAGGCGCCACCATGAACATTATGATGGCCGCCGTCCGGGCCGAGGGGACTACTGTCATCGAAAACGCGGCCAAGGAGCCCCACATCGTGGACCTGGCCAACTTCCTCAACTCCATGGGCGCCAACATCCGGGGCGCCGGCACCGACACCATTAAAATCCGGGGCGTAGACCACCTGCGCGGCGGCAGCTACGCCATCATTCCCGACCAGATCGAAGCCGGCACCTATATGGCCGCCGTGGCCGCCACCGGCGGTCAGATTCTGGTAAAGAACATCATTCCCAAGCACATGGACTGCATCACCGCCAAGCTGGTGGAAATGGGCGTGGAGGTGGAGGAGCATGAGGACACCCTCCTGGTCCGCCGCACCGGCCCCCTGCACCGGGCCAACGTGAAGACCCTGCCCTACCCCGGCTTCCCCACGGACATGCAGCCCCAGATCACTGCTGTACTGTCTCTTGCCGGCGGAACCTCTCTGGTAACGGAGAGCGTTTGGAACAACCGCTACCGCTATGTGGATGAGCTCAGGCGCATGGGTGCCAGCATTCAGGTGGACGACAAAACCGCCGTGGTGGAGGGTGTGGACCATCTCACCGGCGCGCCCATCCAGGCCTGCGACCTGCGGGCCGGCGCGGCGCTGGTCATTGCCGCCCTGGCGGCCCAGGGTGAGAGCGAGATCAGCTGCGTTCAGTACATTGAGCGGGGCTATGAGAACATCGTCTCCAAGCTCCAGGGTCTGGGCGCCGATATCCGCTCCATTGAGGAGCCCGGCGAATCCGAGGAACTGGAGGCTCACATCGGCTGAAGTTTCGTAAAATTGCACATGCTCTGCGTCCGCGAGGAGAGGGCAGCCCTCGTTGGCGGCCCTCCGGCGCGGACGTTGATTTTTTCTGCGAGGTTGGTTTTTTGACAGTTGTACATACACTGGCCAGCGGCTCCTCCGGCAACGCCCTGGTCGTTCTCTCCGGCGGCACCCGGATCCTGCTGGACGCCGGCATCTCCTGCCGCCGCATTTCCGCCGCCTTGGCGGAGCTGGGACTGGGCGCAGGCGATTTGGACGCCATTTTGATTACCCATACCCACACGGACCACATCTCCGGTCTGCGGACGCTGCTCAAGCGCACCGACGGACCGGTATGGGCCACGGCCCGGGCAGGCCGGGAACTGCTCTACCGTCTACCGGAGGCGGAGGGGCGGCTGTGCTTGGCGGAACCGGGCACCCCATTTGAAGTGGGCTGTTGTTCCGTCACCGCCGTGACCACCTCCCACGACGCCCCCGGCGCCTGCGGCTACCGGCTGGACACCGCCGACGGCAGCGTGGGCATTCTCACCGACACCGGCTACATTACCGACCAGGCGGCGGAGCTGCTGCCCGGCGTGGACTTGGCGGTGCTGGAGGCCAACCACGATGTGGAAACCCTGCGCAGCGGCCCTTACCCCTATTATCTCAAGCAGCGCATTCTGGGGCTGGAGGGCCACCTGAGCAACGGCGATGCCGCCGCCTTTGCCTCCCTTCTGGCGGAGCGGGGCGCGTCAGAGATCGTGCTGGCCCACCTGAGCCGGGAGAACAACACCCCTGTCATGGCGCGAACCGCCGTGGAAACGGCTCTTGCCGGAGCCGGACTGTCCCCCCTGCTGTCCGTGGCGCCCAGGGACACCCTGGGCCCCGCCCATGTGCTGGTCAGGAGGGCTGTATGCAGAAGGTAACGGTCCTGTGCGTGGGAAAGCTGAAGGAGAAATTTTACGCGGAGGCCGCAGCAGAATATGCCAAGCGGCTGACCCGCTTCTGCAAGCTGGAGATTCTGGAGCTGCCGGAGGAGCGGCTGCCGGAGAATCCCTCCCCGGCCCAGATCGCCGCCGCCCTGGAAAGGGAGGCCGTTGCGGTCCGCGCCAAGCTGCCTCCCGCCGCCTTCGTGGTGGCTCTTTGTGTGGAGGGTAAGCTCCGTTCCAGCGAGGACCTGGCCCGGATGATGGCGGACAGCGCCGGCCGGGGCTTTTCCCAGGTGGTGTTTTTGATCGGCGGTTCCTTCGGCCTGGATGCCTCTTTGAAGGCTCAGGCGGCGGAGCGGCTGTCCATGTCCCCCATGACCTTTCCCCACCATCTGGCCCGGGTCATGGTGCTGGAGCAGATCTATCGGGCCTATCAGATCAACGCCGGGACCCGATATCATAAATGACATCGTTTCACCGGGAGGTGCGGAGAAATGGATGTGGATTATGTCGACGCCTTTTCCCATGAGGAACTGCTGCGCCGCTGGCCCAAAGATGCCGACGGGCAGCCGGAGGAGCCTGCCTTTCTCATCAATCTCCGGGAGGATGACGGACTTTCCGCCCAGATGGCCGTCACCCAGCTGGAGGCCTTCGGCATTCCGGTGCTGGGTCGGTATCCCTGGGGCGGCAGTGTGGTCCGGCTCTACATGGGCTCCGCCCACACGGGGGTGGACCTGTACGTACCCGCCTCCCGGCTGGACGAGGCCCGGCAGCTGCTGGAAACACAGGAAACTCCCCCCTGTTCCTGAGGGAAAACACCCCTTTTTACATGGTTTTTATTTGACACCTATCATTAATATAGCAGGAGGAAACGCATATGGATTTCATGAAGGAATATGAAAAATGGCTCTCCAGCCCCGCTCTGTCCGACCAGGAGAAGGCCGAGCTGGAGGCTATCCGCGGCGACGAAAAGGAGATTGAGTCCCGCTTCTACGACCAGCTGGCCTTCGGCACCGCCGGTCTCCGGGGCACCATGGGCGTGGGCCTCAACCGTATGAATATCCACGTGATCCGCCATGCCACCCAGGCCTTTGCCCAGGTGATTCTGGAGGAGGGCCCTGAGGCGGTGAAGCGGGGCGTGGCCGTGTGCTTCGACTGCCGCAACAACTCCGACCTGTTCGCCCGGGAGGCCGCCTGCGTCATGGCGGGCAACGGCATCCCCACCCGGCTCTTTGAATCCCTGCGGCCCACTCCGGAGCTGAGCTTCGCCGTGCGGGAGTACGGCTGCATCGCCGGCATCAACGTCACCGCCAGCCACAACCCCAAGGAGTACAACGGCTACAAGGTCTACTGGGAGGACGGCGCCCAGCTGCCCCCCAAGCACGCCGACGAGGTGGCCAAGAAGATGCAGGAACTGGACGTGTTCGGCTGCGTTAAGCGTATGGACTACGATCAGGCGGTTTCCCAGGGCCTCATCACCCTGCTGGGCGCCGAGACCGACGAGAAATTCCTCTCCAATGTCATGGAACAGGTCAACGACAAGGCTGTGGTGGAAAAGGTGGCCGACACCTTCACCATGGTGTACACCCCCTTCCACGGCACCGGCTACCAGCTGATCCCCGAGGCCCTCAAGCGCTTGGGCCTCAAGCACGTGATCTGCGTGCCGGAGCAGATGGTCATCGACGGCAACTTCCCCACCGTGGTCTCCCCCAACCCGGA
>CATZYY010000104.1 GCA_958426425.1 uncultured Oscillospiraceae bacterium | reverse complement strand
GGCACCAGTACACGGGCTTGAGGCCCTTGTAGATATAGCCCTTCTTGTACATCTCACCGAAGACCTTGACCTCCTCGGCCTCAAAGCCCGGGTCCATGGTGCAGTAGGGGTGTTCCCAGTCGCCCAGAACGCCCATGCGCTGGAAACCCTCGCTCTGAACATCCATGTAGTGGCGGGCGTAGTCGTGGCAGGCGGAGCGGAACTCCGGCACGCTCATGGCCTTGCGGTTGAGCTTCTGCTCCTTGATGATGGCGGACTCGATGGGCATGCCGTGGTTGTCCCAGCCGGGGATATAGGGGGTGTAGTAGCCCCGCATGGCGTAGGACCGGGTGATGAAGTCCTTGATGGCCTTGTTCAGGGCGTGGCCCATGTGGAGGGCGCCGTTGGAGAACGGGGGTCCGTCGTGAAGGTTAAACAGGGGCTTGCCCTCGTTCTTCTTCAGCATCTCGTTGTAAACGTCTGTCTCCTGCCAGCGCTTGAGCATCTCAGGCTCCCGCTTGGGCAGGCCTGCCCGCATGGGGAAGTCGGTCTTGGGCAGATTGATGGTCTTATTGTAATCCATATAATCCTCCTATCAGATAACTTGTTTATTATTTATCAATATTTGGTGATAACCGTTCTGCAGGTCCGGCATAGAAACGCCTGAGGGCGCATCACCAGTCCCAGTTTGCCGCTCAGCATGACGTCTTCCCGGCTGGGGGGAAAGGGCAGACCGGAAACTTCCCGCGACCACAAGACAGGAGAGCGGCTGTTCAGATACCCTTGTTCCATCTCCTGTTGGCAATTGGGACAAATCATAAGGAGCCTCCTTTTTAAACAAATAAAAAACGCTTTGCCTCTTTTCTCAAGAGACAAAGCGTTTCATCAACACTCTGCGGTACCACTCTCGGTTGCCGTCCCCTTGCGGGACACGGCCGCTCACTGCCCGCCGTCACGGGCCGGTGCTTTATCGGGCACCACGCGTCCTTACCTACTCACGCGCAGTCTTTCTGAACATTAAATGTTCAGAAAGT
Source organism: uncultured Oscillospiraceae bacterium (assembly GCA_958426425.1). Lineage (GTDB taxonomy): Bacteria > Bacillota > Clostridia > Oscillospirales > Oscillospiraceae > Oscillibacter. The sequence goes on along the minus strand of CATZYY010000104.1, from coordinate 7,174 downwards.
GCCGCCGTGCCCTTGGCGCGGCGGCGCGCCTGATGGAGAATTCTACGCGCGTTCCGCGCTATCAAATCGCAACGATGTTCCGATTTGAAAGAATTCTTCAATCGCGTCGTCTTTCAGCAGGAGGCTCCAAGGTGATTTTCGCCCGGCGTTCCCGTCCGCCTCGCACCGTCACGGCGGCTCTCTTTGCGGGAACTGAGGGGTTACTCGTCCTTATCCACGCCAAATGTTTCATTTTACCGGATTATCGTATCACATTTTTCCCGTTTGTCAAGGCGAGATCGGAAAAAAACTCTCATGAGAAGAACGTGCCGCCGCCATTGCAGTAGAGCGCCATGGTGTCCCAGCACCACTCCGGCAGGGACCCCAGGCCCGTGGAAATCATGCGGTAGGTGCCCTCCAGGCCGGTAATCCGGCATACTCCCTGGTCGTCCAGGGTCCAGGACAGGGCGTCTCCATTTTCCCGGGTGAAGGTGACCGTATAGGCAGCGGCCTCATTCAACGGTGCGTCGGTGGGGACCAGCACCGCGCCTTGCGTATGGACGCCATCGCCTTCCCACAGCATGGACTGAAATTCCCAGGCCGCCATGTCTCCAGCGTTTTCCACACCCTGTTCGTCCGGCCCGGTCACCGACAGGCGGACCGGAAGGCCCATCTTCTCCGTGGGGTCAGCGGGCAGCGGAACGGCGGCTGTTTGGGCCGGGACGTAAACGATGTTCCGCTCAATGCGCAGCTGATCGTCCTCCATGGTCACGGCGCAGAAGGTCTCCCGGCCGTCCTCCTCACAGCGGTAGATCAGCCGGGCAGGGCCGGGTCCCTCCCGCTCCACCGTCAGCAGGGAGGAGCCGCCGTAGGTGTTGGGGTGTACCTGGTAGATGAAGCCGTCGGAGGCCTGGCAGTAAATGGTGGTGGCAGATCGCCACTGGGCCAGCTCCCATATCAGCTCCGTGGTGCCGTCTCCGTTCAGGTCCAGAACCACCGGGTCAAATTGCGCCCGCAGCATTTGCAGATTTCCGGATACGTCGAACCAGTAGTAATCGTAGACATGCTCCCGCAGGCTGTGGGCGGTGCGGCGCACCAAAAAACCGTCCCTTCCCAAAATGCCGGAAAAGGAGGTAAGCGAGAGATTCTGCACAAAGGCGGTGGTGCTGCCCTCTCCGCCGTACAGCCGGCAAAACCGGGTCCACTGGCCGCCGGGACGCAAAAAGGCGCCATACACCAGGCTCTCCGCCGTGACGTAGAGCCTGATGCAGGTGCCGTCTTGTAAATACAATTGCGACAGGACCTCAGCCATCTCCGATGCCTCGGCTGTCTGGAGGCCGGCCCACTCTCCCAGCAGGACCTGCTCCGGGTCGGTGTCCACCGCCGTCAGGTCGGACAGGGGAATAAGCTGGACCGTAGGCTGGTCCTCATAGTGAACCGTATCCTCCTCCAGAATCTGAACAGGGTCCTGCTCCTCCAAGGGAGGGGAAAGCGCATCTGAGGTAGGGCGCCCGGCCAGAATTACCGCCGCCGCGGTCAGCAGCAGCAGACACATTAGACCCGGCGCCCGCTTGCGCAGTGCCATATGTGATTCGCCCCTTTGGGCCGCCTGTCAGGCGGCCAGTACGAAATAGCCCATGCACAGGGCAATGGTGGTCAGCAGATAGTGGAGGGCGCACAGCCACTCCCGGTCCCGGCAGAACAGCAGGATGTTGATGAGGCCAAAGACCACTGTGGCACTTGCCATCACCACCCAGGCGAACTGACCCCGCAGGGCCACAAACTCCAGAACCGTTAAAAACCCCACCAGCAGGAAGGTGATCTGAAAGGCCAGCTTTGCTCTCACGGCTGTCTTCGCCTCACTGATAGCGGTACTGCCGCCCGGAGTACTGGTCCACGCAGCGCAGGAACATCTCCCTGCTGCGGAACTCCAGCAGCTGGCAGCCTTCCTCCTCGTGGAAGGATACAATGCGGCGCTTAGTGTCTACCCACATGCGCCAAAGGGTTACGACGCCAGTGTTCTGTTCCATGTTGAAGGCTCCCTTCTGCAAATTCACACGGTATATTTATAAGACGATGGAAAGCGGGGTTTTGTTTCACTTTTTGGGAAAAAATTTTCAATCTGCGTCTTCCTGCGCCGCCAGGGCTTCCATCGCCGCCTCCACATCCACCAGAAAGTCCTCCCAGGCCTCAGGGTGCTCCACGTAGTAGAGGGGGCAAAGCTTGCCGGTGACATCGTAGTGGCGGATCACGTCCTTCATGGGGTCCAGATGAAAGGTCCGGCACAGCCAGGCGGTCAGGTCCACCACCCGCCAGTAGGTGACATCGGAAAACACCCCGGTTTCGTCGGGATGGCAGACCTCGATGGAGAGGGTGTCATCGTTTCGCTCATTGGAGGCGTAGGCGATCTCCGTCAGGGGCACGCACTGGATCACCTCTCCCTCCAGCCCCACGATAAAGTGGCTGGAGGCGTAGGTGCCCTCCTCTCCGGAGGAGAGGGAGGCAAAGTAGTTGCGGTTGGCCTGGGCGGTGGTGCCTGGGTTTCCCACGTAGTGGATCACCACGCCGTCGATGTTCTCCAGCAGTGTTCCGGGGCGGGACCACTGATTTACCGGCAGCAGGTCCTGCTCCACGTAATCCGGCAGGGAAATGTTCTGGCCGGGAAGAGGCTGCTCCCGAGTCAGCCACCAAAATCCGCCCCCCAGCAGGCACGCCGCCAGTACGCCGATGATGATGCGGCGGGGTCCCTGCCCATGACGCCGCCGGTGCCGGCGGGACCGGCGGCGGGGAATCTCAAAAACGGTTTCCTCCATGGCTCACCCCAGAGATTGGGCGGTTCTTTCCGCCGCGGCCTGGGCCTGGGTCACCAGAGGCACCCGGTCCGTCAGGCCCAGATCCTCCAGGGCGGCGATGACCGCTGTGGCGTTAACGGAAAATTCCAGATCCATGGAGTTGGTATAGGTGTCCACCGGCCGTGTATAGAGTTCGCCGGCATCCTCGTCCTCCACCAGGAAATACAGAGACAGGCGGTTGTCGTAGGTCTCTTCCTCCCAGCGCTCCTGCCGGAAGGCGTTGCAGCCGAAGTTGCCGGCCTCCACGTCCGCCAGAATGGCCTCATAGAGGACCTCCGCCTCCTGGGCGGTCAGGCTGACACCGAAGCTGCCCTGGCTGAAATCGCCGCCGGTGAAGCGGACCAGGTTATGGATCTCCAGCTGAGCCCGCTGGACTATGGGATCGGATGTCAGCTCCGCCAGAGCGGCCATGGCGGTATCCGGCTGGTCCAGTTCCGATTCAAAGTAATTGAAGCCATAATGGCGGCGGACCAGTGTGCCGTCGGTCATCTGGTACTCCAGACTCAGATACCCGTACAGACGGCCGTCGTCCTCGTCGCTGTCCGCCCGCAGATGGTCCTTCTCCGCAAGGATGGCCTCCTGCACGGCCAGAAAGCGCTCAATTCCCGGGGCATCTTCCAAAGTTCCATAGTAATAGTTGCCGTAGCCGCTGATGTCAAAGGTCACGGATTTTACCTGCTCCAGAGGCGGGATGTAATCTTCCACCCCCAGAATGTCCGCCCGGACGCACAGGCACAGGGCGGCGGTCACCGCCGCCGCGCAAAGGGCGCCCTTCCAGGTGGCCCGCAGGACCCGGAAGGACTTGCGCATCAGCATGGCGGCGCCCCAGTAGCCGATCAGGCACAGCGCCACCATGCAGATCAGCATTCCGGCAAAGAACACCCGGTCGGAGCTGAGCATGGGGTCCAGGACCATGTAGTACAGGCCCTGCCCCAGAAACAGCGCCGCGCACAGGGCCGCGCCCCAGAGGAAGAAGGGCTTTGCCCACTGGACGGCCACCGTGTCCCCGGCAGCCTCGCTGGGCCGGCGGCGGTAGACAGCCAAGGCGATCAGCGTCAGCGCCACTCCGGCAACAGCGTAAATCCCCACGGTGCCCAGTCCCTCCAGGTGAAAATCCACGGAGGTTTCCAGGACTTGGTCATAGGTACCCTGAATGGACAGGTCACGGTTCAGCCGCAGCACCGGCGTCAGCCACAAGGCCCAGCCGGGAACGTCACTGCGGAAGCCATAGTAAAAGGCCTGGGCCAGCTCCTGTGTCAGTGAGCACAGCCCGTAAACCAGGCTGTTGAGCACCGCGTACAGCACCGGCACCATGAGAATCTGTCCGGTAAGGGTCACGCACAGCACAGCAAAGGAGTAGAAAAACAGGTGTGTGCCCAAACCGCAGACCAGGGCTGAGAGCATAATGGCTCCGTCAAAGACGCCGGCGGTAAGCATTACCAGGGACTGCAATCCGGCGGCAACCACCTGGACCACCACCGCCACCAAAATTCCCGTGAGATAGTTGGTCCAAAAGAGCTTTTCCCGCCGAATGGGAAAGCTGTGGAACAGACCCACTGCCCGGGGCATGGTCACGTAGGAAAACAACGCCATGGCGAACAATACCCCGGCCAGAACGGCACTGATCTGACTGAACTCGCCCCAGGTGATGAGATAATCACGGATGATCCAGTGGTACCGGAGCATGGGCTCCACATTTTGGTAATAGCGGCCAAAGACCATGGTAAAGCAGACCACGGGCCCCATCAAAATCCATGCGGCGGCGTAGACTGCCCACAGGGGCCAGAACCGGGTCAGGTTCTTGCGCAGCAGAGCGCCGTTACAAAACGATGTCTTTAACTGCATAGTCCACACCTCCCAACTCGTAAATGAAAATTTCCTCCAGGGTCAGGGGCACCGCATCTGCCAACAGCGGGTTGTAGGGAGACAGCCGCTCCTGGGCCTCCTGGGCGCTCATGCGCATAATCAGCGTATGAACCCGTCCTACCCGACTGGCGTGGAGCACCGGCAGCTGGGGAGGTACCTGATCCTCGTCCTCCCGAAACACCACCTGCATCTTCACCATATTGTCCTGGAGCTGGGCCAGGCTCCGCTCCAGAAGCACCTTGCCGTGATCCATAATGCCCACGTGGTCACACACATCCTCCAGCTCCCGCAAGTTGTGGGAACTGACCAGCACCGTGGTGCCCCGCTGAGCCACATCTCCCAGCACCAGCGACCACACCTGCCGCCGCATCACCGGGTCCAGGCCGTCCACCGGCTCATCCAAAATCAGGTAGTCCGGCATACAGCACAGGGCCAGCCAAAAGGCGGCTTGCTTCTGCATACCCTTGCTGAGACGGCGCAGCAGCCGCCGCTCGTCGATCTGGAAGACCTCTTTGAGCTTTTCGTACCGCTCCATGGAGAAGTTGGGATAGAATCCCCAGTAGAATCGCATCATATCCCGGATGGAGGACTGGAGGAAATAGTACCACTCGTCGGGGATGGTCGCCACCCGGGTCTTCAGCGCAGCGTTTTCCCACACATTCTCCCCGCCGATGCAGACAGTGCCGCTGTCCTGACGGCAGATGCCGGTCAGGTGACGGATTAAGGTGGATTTGCCGGCGCCATTGGGGCCTACCAGACCGTATACGCAGCCGGCAGGGACGGAGAGGGTAGCGCCGTCCAGAGCCGTAAATCCGTCAAACCGCTTGACAAGACTGTTCACTTCGATCATACGCGCTCCACCTCCTTCTCATCCAGCAGGGCCAGCAGCTCTTTCCGGGTTACTCCCAAATACCGCAGCTCCGACAGCATCTCCCGCACCCGGGCCAGCAGCTCCCGCTTGCGCTCCGTATCCGCTCCGGCCACGGCGGCAGCAAAGCTGCCCTTGCCGGGCACAGAATAGATGTATCCCTCTCCCTCCAGCTCGTTGTAGGCCCGCTGAATGGTGTTGGGGTTGATGGACAGCTGTTGGGCCAGAGCCCGCACCGAGGGCAGCTTGTCGTCGGTACGCAGGGCGCCGGTGACGATCAGCTTTCTCAGTCCATCCTTGATCTGCTCGTAAATGGGGCGGGAGTCCCGGTAGTTCAGGCTGATCATCGCTTCACCTTCCTTCTGGACGGCATGATTGCCGACCTGTATTAACTGTACTAGTACAGTTAATATAACACGAAGAAAACCGACTGTCAACTGCTCTTTTTCTTTATTTTTTCGGATTTTTTCTCGCTGAGAGGGGAAAAATACCGCAGATTTCCCTTTACAATCAAAAATTTCTGTGATATATTGCTTAGGCACGAAATCGTGCCAATGCCCCTGGACTTCGTTTGGCGGAACTTCACCGGCCCTGGGCGCAGTCAGCGGGCAACTATTATGAAAGGTGGAAACATCCATGCTGCGCAAAGAACAGAAGACTGCTATCATCGACGCCAACCGCACCCACGAGGGCGATACCGGCTCTCCCGAGGTCCAGATCGCCATTCTCACCGAGCGGATCAACCAGCTGACCGTTCACATGCAGAAGAACCCCCAGGATAAGCACTCCAACCGTGGCCTGCTGCAGATGGTCGGTAAGCGCCGCCGTCTGCTGGACTACCTGCAGAAGAAGGACATCGAGCGTTACCGCGCCCTGATTGCCAAGCTGGGCATCCGTAAGTAAGCGCTGAAATAGGGTGGTGTGGGCGTCCCTGCACCACCCTTCTTTCACATTTTTCCCCGGACCTGTTTAACCCTGCCCGTGCGGAAGCCGCAAAATCCTTTAGCAGTTGAAAGCACCCCCGGAGAGGCATTCGGAGGCGGTTTCAAGTGCTAAATGGGTTGGCTTTCGCCCGGTGCTCCGAATTTTTTGAAAAGGAGACAAGCCATGTCAACCATCATCACCCACAGACAATATCCCAACTACCGCAAGTATGAAATGGAGCTGGCCGGCCGCCCTCTGACCCTGGAGGTGGGCAAGCTGGCGGAGCTGGCCAACGCCGCCGTTATGGTGGGCTACGGCGACACCCGGGTTCTGGTGTGCGCCGCCGCCGCTCCCCGTCCCCGGGACGGCATCGACTTCTTCCCCCTGAGCGTGGACTTTGAGGAGAAGCTGTACTCCGTGGGCCGCATCCCCGGCTCCTTCAACCGCCGTGAGGGCCGTCCCGGCGAGAAGGGCATCCTTACCAGCCGCGTCATCGACCGGCCCATCCGGCCCCTGTTCCCCTATGATTTCCGCAACGACGTGTCCATTATGGCCACGGTCATGAGCGTGGACCACGACTGCTCTCCCGAGATTGCCGCCCTGATCGGCACCTCCGCCGCCCTGGCCATTTCCGACATTCCCTGGAACGGCCCCGTGGGCGCCCTGAAGGTGGGCCTGGTGGACG
>CATZYY010000103.1 GCA_958426425.1 uncultured Oscillospiraceae bacterium | reverse complement strand
GGCCATTGGAGGACAGAAGGTGACCATCGGCGCCATCGCCAAGGGCTCCGGCATGATCCACCCCAACATGGGCACCATGCTGTGCTTCCTGACCACCGACTGCGCCATCTCCCCGGAGATGATTAAGACCGCCCTGCTGGAGACGGTGAACGTCAGCTTCAACCGCATCAGCGTGGACGGGGACACCTCCACCAACGACACCTGCTGCGTCATGGCCAACGGCATGGCCGGCAACCCCGTCATCACCGAGAAGGGCCCCGACTACGACGCCTTCCTGACCGCCCTCCGGGCCTTGTGCGTGGAGATGGCCAAGAAGATGGCCTCCGACGGCGAGGGCGCCTCCCACCTCATCACCTGCACCGTTACCGGCGCCGCCGACGAGCAGGCGGCGGAGACGGTGTCCAAGTCCGTCATCGGCTCCGCCCTGACCAAGGCCGCCATCTTCGGCGCCGACGCTAACTGGGGCCGGGTCCTGTGTGCCATGGGCTACTCCGGCGTGGACTTCGACCCGGACAAGGTGGACATCTCCTTTGTCAGCGACGCCGGGGAGATCCAGGTGTGCGCCAAGGGCCGGGGCCTGGACTTTGACGAGGATAAGGCCAAGCAGGTCCTGACGGAGCACGATGTCACCATCGCCATCACCATGGGAGAGGGCGACGGCGTGTGCACCTGCTGGGGCTGCGACCTGACCTACGACTACGTGAAGATCAACGGCGACTACCGGACCTGATGGTTCCCCCGCCGACGCCGCCTGGGGCGGGCCGGCAGACCCCGGACAGACCGGGGCAAACCTGAATAGAAATGAGTTGATTCCATGTCCTCACACGCACAGCAGGCGCGGACGTTGGTGGAAGCCCTGCCCTACATTCAAAAATTCACCGGCAAGACCATCGTGGTGAAATACGGCGGCAACGCCATGGTGTCCGACAAGCTGCGGCAGGCCGTTATGAGCGACATCATACTGCTGAGCCTGGTGGGCATCCGGGTGGTGGTGGTCCACGGCGGCGGGCCGGAGATCAGCGACATGCTGAAGAAGATCGGCCACCAGAGCCGCTTTGTGGACGGCCTGCGCTACACCGACGAGACCACCATGGACATCGTGCAGTCGGTGCTGTGCGGCAAGGTCAACAAGAACCTGGTGGCCCAGCTGAACCGTCTGGGCGGCCGGGCCATCGGCCTTTGCGGCATGGACGGGCAGCTGTTCCAGGCGGAAATGCTGGATGAGAAGTACGGCCTGGTGGGCCGTATCACCGGCGTGAACCCGGACCCGGTGGAAAACGCCTTGATGAACGGCTACATTCCCGTGGTGTCCACCGTGGCCCAGGGCATGGACGCCGACACCGCCTACAACATCAACGCCGACACCGCCGCCGCCAAGCTGGCCGCCGCCATGGGCGCCGAAAAGCTGATTTTGCTGACCGACGTCCGGGGGCTTTTGCGGGACCCCCACGACGAGGATACCCTCATCCATGTGGTCCACACCTACGAGGTGCCGGAGCTGGTGGCCCAGGGCGTCATCACCGGCGGCATGATCCCCAAGATGGACTGCTGCGTGGACGCCATCGCCGGCGGCGTGGAGCGGGTCCACATTCTGGACGGCCGCATTCCCCACTCCATTTTGATCGAGCTGCTCAGTGACCGAGGCATCGGCACCATGCTGAAAAAGGAGGAGTAAACCATGAACAGTCAGGAGATCAAGGCCCTGACGGGCCAGTACATCATGAACACCTACGGCCGCTTCCCCGTGGTGCTGGACCACGGGCAGGGCGCCACCCTCTATAATCCCGAGGGCGAGGCCTACATCGACTTTGCCAGCGGCATCGGCGTCACCAGCCTGGGCTACGGCGACGAGGATTGGACCGCGGCTATTGCCGCCCAGGCCAAAAAGCTGGGCCACAGCTCCAACCTCTACTACACGGAGCCCCCGGCCAAATTGGCGGAGATCCTGTGCAAGCGCACCGGCATGTCCGGCGTGTTCTTTGCCAACGGCGGCGGCGAGGCCAACGAGGGCATGATCAAATTGGCCCGGAAGTACAGCTTCGACAAGTACGGCACCGGCCGCTCCACCATCATCACCCTGAACAACTCCTTCCACGGCCGCACCATCACCACCCTGACCGCCACCGGGCAGGAGGTGTTCCACCAGTACTTCTTCCCCTTCACCGAGGGCTTCCGCTACGCCGACGCCAACGACATGGCCTCTCTGGAGGCTGTGGCCGGGGACGACGTGTGCGCCGTCATGGTGGAGCTGGTCCAGGGCGAGGGCGGCGTGCTGCCCCTGGACAAGGCCTATGTCCAATCCCTTGCCAAGCTCTGCGCCGAAAAGGATTGGCTGCTGCTGGTGGACGAGGTCCAGACCGGCGTGGGCCGCACCGGCAAGCTGTTTGCCTTCCAGCACTATGGAATTTTGCCGGACGTGTGCTCCTTTGCCAAGGGCATCGCCGGCGGCCTGCCCATGAGCGGCATCATGGCGGGCGCCAAATGCCGGGACGTGCTGGGCCCCGGCACCCATGCCACCACCTTCGGCGCCAACCCCGTCTGCGCCGCCGCCGGCCTGGTGGTCCAGGAGAAGCTGACCGACGATTTCCTTGCCCAGGTGGAGCAAAAGGGCGCTTATCTGCGGCAGAAGATCGAGGAGCTGCACCTGCCCTGCTTTGGCGCCACCCGGGGCTTAGGCCTCATGATCGGCATTGCGGTTAACGACGGCTGGACCAATAAAGAGATCGCCGGCAAGCTGATCGAAAACGGGCTGCTGGTGCTGACCGCCGGTCCCGGTATGCGGCTGCTGCCGCCTCTGGTGATCTCCCAGGCGGAGATGGACCAGGGCCTGGAGATCATGGCCAAGGTCCTGGGCTGAGAGAAAAAAGAGATCTCTGTTCTCTCCGGCCACGACGCCCCAGGAGGCGGTGCCTGTTACAGTAGCAGTAACACTTACAGTGACAGTAGCAGTAGCAGTTACAGTAGCAGTTACAGTAACGGTAAAATCTTATAAAATTTTACTTCCCCCTTGTAAATACAGAGATGTTCCCCCAATGTTGCACAGGTTCGTGCAGCCAAACTAGAAAAGCGAGGAGACGCCCATGGAAAACCATACCCACTTTCTCAAGCTCCTGGATTTCACCCCCGCCGAGATCCAGCAGTTTTTGGACACTGCCGCCGACCTGAAGGCCAAGAAAAAGGCCGGCATTCCCCACCGCTACCTGGAGGGGAAGAATGTGGCGCTGATTTTTGAAAAGACCTCCACCCGCACCCGCTGCGCCTTCGAGGTGGCCGCCCAGGATCTGGGCATGGGCTCCACCTACCTGGGCCCCACCGGCTCCCAGATCGGCGTCAAGGAGTCCATCGCCGACACCGCCCGGGTGCTGGGCCGGATGTACGACGGTATCGAGTACCGGGGCTTCGGTCAGTCCATTGTGGAGGAGCTGGCCAAATACGCCGGGGTGCCGGTGTTCAACGGCCTCACCAACGAGTTTCACCCCACCCAGATCTTGGCGGACTTTTTGACCATCCAGGAGCACTTCGGCAAGCTCCAGGGCGTGAAGCTGGTGTACCTGGGCGACGCCCGGTTCAACATGGGCAACAGCCTGATGGTGGGCTGCGCCAAGATGGGCATGCACTTCGTGGCCTGCGCCCCCAAGGAATACATGCCGGACCAGGCTCTGATTGACACCTGTTTGCGCCTCGCTGCCGAGACCGGCGCCGTGCTGGAGTTTGAGACGGACCCCATGGCCGCCACCAAGAACGCCGACGTACTGTATACCGACGTGTGGGTGTCCATGGGCGAGCCGGTGGAAGTGTGGGCCGAGCGCATTGCCGCTCTTGCCCCCTACCAGGTGACCCGTGCCCTCATGGACAACGCCGGCCCCCAGTGCCGCTTCATGCACTGCCTGCCTGCCTACCACGACCACAAGACCCAGGTGGGTAAGGAGATGGGCGAGAAGTTCGGCCGGGACGCCATGGAAGTCACCGACGAGGTGTTCGAGAGCGCCCAGTCCATCGTCTTTGACGAGGCGGAAAACCGCATGCACACCATCAAGGCCGTCATGTACGAGCTGATGAAGTAAGACATTTCCAAAGAAAAACAACAGTGCCCCGGAGCTTTTGCTCCGGGGCACTGTTTGCGTTCAGATATCGCCGCCGTCCCTCAGGCGGGCGGAAGAACATGGCGAGGAAGTACAGACCAATACCCCTAGACCGTCATGCGCCCGGCCACCGGAGACTGACATAGCCCCCCGGCTGCCAGTTGGGACAGGCGGTCTTCAGCATGGGAGCCGGCACCGACCGCAGTGTGCCGTCGTCATTGCGGGCGGCCTCCAGAAGGTACCAGAAGGACTGGCCGTGGTCGTCGGTGATCTTGGCCGCCGCCAGAAGTTCCTGCCCCTCGCCCAGAGAAATGGCGGGCATGTAGTCCTCCGCCGTCAGGTACATCTGAACGTAGCCCTGCTTGCGCCACAGCTCCGCCGCCTCCGGCAGGGGAGCGGACCACACCGGCTCCGCCTCTCCGTTGGAAAAGATCGCCAGCTCCACGCTCTCCAGAACAAGAGGCACGTCGGGATTGGGGTTGATGTGCAGGGTCAGGCCTCCGAAGCGGACGGTTCCTGTGAGCCAGGCGGTCTCCCAGCCGCCCTCCACCTCCAGGCGGTAATCCGCCGGGTCCGCGGACAAGGTCTCCAGGGTTTCCGTTCGGCTGCCGCCCCCGGCTGTCACTGTCACCGACAGCTCCAGATCGCCGTCCATGGGCACTACCCAGCCCTCCGCCTGAAATGACCCGTCCTCCGTCCGCACCCCTTCCACAGAATGCCTCTCCCCGGAGGCGGTGCGGGCGGTGAACACCGCCTGGGCGTCACTGGAGAAGACGGCGGGATGTGCGCTGACAGACAGGGTCAACGTCCCGGCCACAAGGTCATAGTCCTGCACAGAAGCTGCATAATTGTCTATAATAATGGACTGTTCAGCCAAAATATTGGCGATTTGCCCGGTGATGGACTGGATTTGCTGCCCGGTAGTGGTTTCCACATCCTGCAGCTCCCGCTGAATTTGCTGCAGCTGTCTCCACAGGGCGCTGCCTGCCATCAGTAATCCCAGGACCAAAACCGCACCCGCCGCCAGGGCGACCAGGTGCCATCTCCGGCCGCTCCGGGGCCGCTGGGCCGAGAGGTATTTTTCCGCGATGGCCTCCGCCGCCGCCAGCTCCCGCTCCGTCAGCTCCGGGGCGGGGGAGGGAACTTTGCTCTCCGGCACCCCATCCGGGGAACCCTCCTCCGGCCCGCCTTCACCGGGCGCCTTCGGCTCCCCGGCGGCAGGCTCCACCCCCAGCAGCGCCCCCACGGTGACGCCGAACAGACGGCTCATGGCAATGAGCTTTTCCAGCTCAGGCACGGCGGCGTCGGCCTCCCACCGGCTCACCGCCTGCCTGGAGACTCCCAGATGCTCCCCCAGAGCCTCCTGACTCATGCCGGCGGCTTTCCGCCCCGTCTGGATGCGGCTGCCCAGGGTTTTCGCTTCCTCCATGGGCTCACCTCCTTTTTTCCTGCCCCCAGCATACCAAAATCGGGCCGCCAAGGCAACCACCGTCGGCCTTCCACTGTGTCAACCAGTGATTGCGGAAGGGGAAAAAGCGGCGGAAATCCGTCGAAATGATTACATATTGTCCAAAAACATCTCTTAAAAACTGAACTGCTTTGTGCGACTTGACAAATACGCTTCTTTCGCATACAATGAAACAGTCACAACCACACCACATAGAGAGGGGTTTTTCAGTTTTGGAGATGAAGCGTTCCGCGGGTATCCTGCTGCCTGTGTTCTCTCTGCCGGGGTCCTATGGCATCGGCACGTTGGGCAAGGAGGCCCGTTCTTTTGCGGACTTTTTAAAGGCCGCCGGTCAGCGCTGGTGGCAGATTCTGCCGGTGGGGCCCACCGGTGCCGGGGACTCCCCCTACACCAGCGTGTCCACCTTTGCCGGCAACCCGCTGCTGCTGGACCCGGAGGCCCTGGCGGCGGAGGGACTGCTGACGGCGGCGGAGCTGGAGGAGGCCAAGGTGCCGGAGGGGCCGGTGGACTACGCTGCCCTGTATGGGAGCCGGGAGCGGATGCTGCGCGCCGCCTTCTCCCGCCTTAGCGGTGACAAGGCCCAGAAGATGCGGGACTTTGCCGACCAGAACCCCTGGGTCCGGGAGTTTGCCCTGTACCAGGCGGCCAAGGTCCACTTCGGGCAGCAGCCTTGGTATCAGTGGCCCGACGAGCCCTTGCGCCGTCACGAGCCCTCCGCCGTGGAGCATTGGCGGGGGGTGCTGGCGGAGGAGGTGGCCTTCCACACCGCTGTCCAGTACTGGTTCGCCGTCCAGTGGGAGGCGCTGAAGCAGTACGTCAACCAGCTGGGCCTGGGCCTGATCGGGGACCTGCCCATCTACGTGTCCCTGGACAGCGCCGACGTGTGGGCTGAGCGGAAGGAATTCCTGCTGGACCAGACCGGCAGGCCCTCCAAGGTGGCGGGCGTGCCGCCGGATTACTTCTCCCAGGAGGGGCAGCTGTGGGGCAATCCCCTGTACGACTGGAGGGCCCAGAAGGCCGACGGCTTCGGCTGGTGGATTCGCCGGGTGGAGGGCGCCGCCAAGCGGGTGGACGCCCTGCGGCTGGACCACTTCCGGGCCTTTGAGAGCTACTGGGCCGTGCCCGCCGGGTCCCCCACCGCCAAGACCGGGCAGTGGGAGAAGGGCCCCGGCATGGACCTTTTGGGGGTCCTCACCAACTGGTTCCCCCAGATCACCTACATTGCCGAGGATCTGGGTATCATCACCGACGCGGTCCACCAGCTGCGGGAGACGGCGAAGCTGCCGGGCATGAAGGTGCTGGAGTTTGCCTTCTCCGGGCCGGACAACGCCTACCTGCCCCACCACTACACCAACCCCAACTGCGTGTGCTACACCGGCACCCACGACAACGACACCGCCCTGGGCTGGTACACCCACGCCACCGCCCAGGAGAAGGCCTTTGCCAAGACCTACCTGGGGGCGGAGGACGGCGAGAGCGCCCGGTGGGCCCTGCTGCGCGCCGGGCAGACCAGTATGGCCCGACTGTTCGTGGCCCAGATGCAGGATTACCTGGGCCTTGGCAGCGAGGCCCGGATCAACGTGCCCGGCGTTGCGGGCGGCAACTGGCGCTGGCGCATGGCCTCCGGCGCCGCCACGGCGGAGCTGGCGGAGAAAATCCGCACGCTCACCGCCGCTGCCAGCCGCTGCTGAGGGCTTGACGGCCTGACGCCTGTATGGTATGATTTCCCCGTCCCCGGGAAGTGGATTCTGACCGGAGGACCCAACAAGCGAGGCTGGTGAAACCGCCCGGCGGAGGAATTCGTCCGTTCCAGGCGCTCAACGGCCAAAGGTTCTGTCGTTCTGGCGGCGAGGCGTATTCCGAGCCGTGAGACGGGGAGAGAGGTGCGGTTTTTGCCGTGCCTGGGCAAGACTGTCCGCGTCCCCTTCGCCAAAATGACGGAGGGGACGCTTGTTTTATTCCATATGGGAGCGCGGCCAACATCTCCAATGGGCCGGTTTCCGGCCTCCTGGGGCAATGGAAGCCGCGCGGGAGCCATGCGGGGCGGTGCCTGCCTGTTTGGGCGGCGCCTGCCCATGAAATCTCACCGGAAGGAGCGATCACCATGGGAACACGGGTGGCGGTGCTGGCCATCATCGTGAAGAACCCGGAGGCGGTGGCGGCATTGAATGAGCTGCTGCATCAGTACGCCTCCCACATCATTGGCCGGATGGGGGTGCCCTACCACGCCCGGAACGTCAGCATCATCAGCGTGGCCATGGACGCCCCGGCCGACGAGATCTCCGCCCTGTCGGGCAAGATCGGGCGGCTGGCGGGTGTCACCGCCAAGACCGTCTACGCCCCGGAGGAGGCCCTGTAAGGCCGCCGGGAACATCAAAAGAAAAGAGGAAGATTGGAATGAAACACTGGAAGAAGCTGCTGTCTTTGGCCCTGACTTTGGCCCTGGCGCTGTCTCTGGCCGGGTGCGGCAAGACCGACACCGCGGACACAGAGAGCGAGGAGGCCCAGGAGGAGACCCAGGTGCAGGAGGAACAGGCGGAGGAGGCCGTAAGCGAGCACTACGCCATCGCCGCATTGAAGGGCCCTACCGCCATGGGTCTTGTGAAGCTGATGAGCGACACCGACGAGAAGGCGGCCCAGATGCTGGACTCCAGCG
>CATZYY010000102.1 GCA_958426425.1 uncultured Oscillospiraceae bacterium | reverse complement strand
GCCAACCGCAAGTTCCACCCGGAGGATACCGTCATCTCCGTGGGCAACACCCAGATCGGCGGCGGCACCCTGACCATTATGGCTGGCCCCTGCTCCGTGGAGAGCGAGGAGCAGGTGGTGGCCATTGCCAAGGCTGTGAAGGCCAGCGGCGCCACCATGCTGCGGGGCGGCGCTTTCAAGCCTCGGACCTCCCCCTACTCCTTCCAGGGCCTGGGCGCCACGGGTCTGGAGTATTTAAAGGTTGCCCGGCAGGAGACGGGCCTGCCCATCGTGACGGAGCTGATGGACCTGAGCCAGCTGCCGCTGTTCAAAGATGTGGACGTGATCCAGATCGGCGCCCGGAACATGCAGAACTTCGACCTTCTCAAGGCCGTGGGCCACCAGGATAAGCCTGTGATGATTAAGCGGGGCATGTCCGCCACCTATGAGGAATGGCTCATGAGCGCCGAGTACGTTATGGCCGGCGGCAATGAGAACGTGATCCTGTGCGAGCGGGGCATCCGCACCTTTGAGAGCTACACCCGCAACACGCTGGACCTGGCTGCCATTCCGGTCCTGCGCAAGCTGACCCATCTGCCCATTATCATTGACCCCAGCCACGCCACCGGCAAGAGCTGGCTGGTGGAGCCCCTGGCTATGGGCGCCGTGGCCACCGGCTGCGACGGCCTGCAGATCGAGGTCCACAACGACCCTGCCCACGCCCTGTGCGACGGTCCCCAGTCTCTGCGGCCCGAGGTCTTCGATCCCCTGGCCAAGAAGCTCCTGAAGCTCCACGCCGTTATGAAGGAACTGGAGGGTTAAAATCATGAAGGTCGGCATTGTGGGCCTGGGCCTCATCGGCGGCTCCATGGCCAAAAGCATCAAAACCCGCACCGCCCACACGGTCTACGGCGTGGACCTGGACCATGAGACCATGACCATGGCCCGGATGTGCGGCGCCATTGACGCCCCTCTCACAGAGGAGAACCTGCCCCAGTGCGATCTGGTACTGGTGGCCATTCGGCCCGGCGCCGCCGTGGCGTGGGTGGAGCGCAACGCCGCCCACATCGCCAAGAGCGCCATTCTGGTAGACCTTTGCGGTGTGAAGCGGACGGTGGTGGCGGCCATCACCCCCATTGCCGAGGCCAACGGCTTTGCCTACATCGGCGGCCATCCCATGGCCGGCCGGGAGCGGGGCGGCTTTACCGCCGCCAGCGACGATCTGTACGTGGGGGCCTCCATGATCCTGACCCCGGACAAGCGGACGGACATGCAGCTGCTGGAGACCCTGAAAGCCTTCTTCCTGGACATTGGCTTTGCCAATCTCACCTTCTCCACCCCGTCTGAGCACGACCGGATCATTGCCTTCACCTCTCAGCTGGCCCACATCACCTCCAGCGCCTACGTCAAGTCGCCGGAGGCCCAGAAGCGCCGGGGCTTTTCCGCCGGCAGCTTCCAGGATATGACCCGTGTGGCCCGGCTGGATGAGGATATGTGGACGGAGCTGTTTCTGGACGACGCCGACTACCTCACCGGCGAGCTGGAGGTGCTGATCCAGCACCTGACCGAGTACCTGGACGCCCTGAAGGCCGGGGACGCCGACACCCTGCGGACGCTGCTGCGGGAGGGCCGGGAGAAGAAGGCCACCGCCGGCGGCAACTGAGGGCCGCCCCATCCTCTGAAAAGAAAGGGAGTTTTCCCATGTCTGACGCCATCCAAACCATTCCCGTGGGCACCGCGCCCCCCTATGCCGTCTCCATTGGGCCGGGACTGCTGGAGCGGTGCGGTTACCTGCTGCGGGACACCCTGTCCCCCTGCCATGTAGCCGTGGTCACCGACAGCACCGTGGCCCCTCTGTACCTCAACACCGTGACCGCCGACCTGGAACAGGCAGGCTTTGCCGTCAGCTCCTTCGTGTTTCCGGCAGGGGAGGGAAGCAAGAACTTCTCCACCCTGTCTGAGATTGTGGAGTTTCTGGCCCGGGAGCATCTGACCCGGTCTGACTGCGTGGCGGCCCTGGGCGGCGGCGTGGTGGGAGACATGGCGGGCTTTGCCGCCGCCGTGTACCTCAGGGGCATCCGCTATGTCCAGCTGCCCACCACGGTGCTCTCCGCCGTGGACTCCTCCGTTGGCGGCAAGACCGCCATTGACCTGACGGCAGGGAAGAACCTGGCCGGGGCCTTTTTACAGCCCGCCGCCGTAATCTGCGACACCAACTGCCTGACCTCGCTTCCGGCCCACGTGTTTGCCGACGGCGCCGCCGAGGCCATTAAGACCGGAGTGCTGTGCGACGAGCCTCTGTTCGCCCTCTTTGAGGACGGCACCCTCACCGCCGCCCCGGCGGATGTCATCGCCCGGTGCGTGGCCTACAAGGCCGGCGTGGTGGAACGGGACGAAAGGGAGCTGGGGGAGCGGAAGCTGCTGAACCTGGGCCACACCGTGGGCCACGCCATTGAAAAGTGCAGCGGCTTCACCATTCCCCACGGCCACGCCGTGGCGGCAGGCCTTGCCATCATCGCCCGGTCTGCGGAGCGCTTGGGCTGGACAGACGTCCCCATCGCCGGGCGGATCGCCGCCTGCCTTGCCAAAAACGCCCTGCCAACAGCTACCGAATATTCACCGGAGGCTTTGGCCGAGGCCGCCCTCTCCGACAAGAAGCGTGCCGGCGGGGACATCACCCTGGTGATCCCCCGGCGGATCGGCCAGTGCACTCTGCGGAAGATGCCGGTGACGGAGCTGCTGCCGGTGATCCGGGCGGGATGGGAGGCGTAAATGGACCTTCAAATCATTCCCAAAAAGCTCTCCGGCACCGTGACGCCGCCGCCCAGCAAATCCCAGGCCCACCGGCTGCTGATTGCCGCCGCCTTGGGCGCAGGCGTCAGCACCATCTCCAACCTGGCGGACTCTCAGGATATCCAGGCCACCCGCCGGTGCCTCACCGCCCTGGGGGTCCAAATTGAGGACCCGGCGCCTGGCACCGTCCGGGTCCACGGTCTGGGCGGCGCCTTGGCGGAGGCGGGGCCCGCACCGCTTCTGGACTGTGGGGAGAGCGGCTCCACCCTGCGCTTTTTAATCCCCCTGGCCCTGCTGGCCAAGGGCTCCGCCCGCTTCACCGGCCACGGGCGGCTGATGCAGCGGCCTCTGAAGCCCTACGAGGACCTGTTTGGGGAGAAGGGGATTGCCTGGAGGCTCCAGGACGGCGTCCTGACGGTGGACGGTGGAAAGGGAAGCGGCGGCTATGCCCTGTCTCCCGGAGAATACCGAATGCCGGGCAACGTGTCCAGCCAGTTTTTCACGGGCCTTCTGTTCGTACTGCCCCTGCTGAACGGAGATTCCACCCTGGTGCCCACCACACCGCTGGAGAGCATCGGCTACATCAACATGACCCGGGAGGCCATGGAGCTGGCCGGCGTCCACAGCCAGTGGCGGGCAGGGAACACCCTGTTCATTCCCGGCAACCAGCGCTACCGGCCCTTTGACGCCACTGTGGAGGCCGACTGGTCCCAGGCAGGATTCTGGTACGCCGCCCAGGGGCTGGGAAATGATGTGACCATCAACGGCCTGAACCCCAAGTCCCTTCAGGGGGACCGGGTCATGGACAGCTTTGCCGAAATGCTGCGGGGCGAGCCTTTGCATGGCGTCACAGCGCCTATTTGGGGCCCTGCCTCCGCCGCTCCCGCCCAGCCGGACTACCAGCCGCCGCTCCGGCCCGGCTGGTCTACCCCCTGCGTCGGCAGCGTCAGCCTGCCTCTGACCCACTGCCCGGACCTGGCGCCGCCTCTGGCGGCCTGGGGAGCACTGCTCAACGGCGACCTGTACCTCAAAGACGCCGCCCGGCTGCGGATCAAGGAGAGCGACCGGCTCTCCACCATCACCGCCGCCCTGCGGGCTCTGGGGGCCGACGTAACCGAGGAGCCGGACCGACTTATTATCATCGGAAAACCGTCCCTCCCCGGCGGCACCGTAGACTGCGCCGGCGACCACCGGATTGCCATGATGGCGGCTATTGCCGCCACCGGCTGCACAGGGCCGGTGACGCTGCTGGGGGCGGAGTGCGTGAAAAAGTCCTACCCGGATTTCTGGGAGGTCTACCGTTCCTTAGGAGGTGAGATCCATGTCCTCTGAATTCGGCCATCTCTTGAAAATCAGCGTCTTCGGCCAGTCCCACGGAAAGGCCATCGGCGTGGTGGTAGACGGCCTGCCGGCCGGGGAGGCCGTGGACCTCGAAGAACTGCAAGCCTTTCTGGACCGGCGCAAGCCGGGGAAAAATCCCCTCTCCACCGCCCGGAAGGAGGCCGATGCGCCAACCTTCCTGTCCGGCTTGGAAAACGGCAGAACCTGCGGCACGCCGCTGTGCGCCGCCATCCAAAACAGCGACCAGCACTCCGGGGACTATGCCGGCCTCACCGACACTCCCCGGCCCGGCCACGCCGACTATACCGCCGGTATCAAGTGGGCCGGACAGGCGGACATGCGGGGAGGAGGCCACTTCTCCGGAAGGCTAACGGCGCCGCTGTGCGTCGCCGGAGGCATCGCCAAGCAGATTTTGGCCCGTCGAGGCATCTTCGTGGGTGCTCACCTGAAAGAAGTGGCAGGTATCCCCGACGAGGCTTTTCCCCAGTCTCCCACGGCGGAGCTCTTTGAAACCGTGGCGGCCAAGCCCTTCCCGGTCCTGGATGACAGAGCGGGGCAGCGGATGCAGCAGGCCATCCTGGAGGCCCGGGAAGCCCTGGACTCTGTGGGCGGCATCGTGGAGTGCGCCGCCGTGGGCCTGCCCGCGGGGCTGGGAGACCCCATGTTCGACGGGGTGGAAAACCGCCTGGCGGCGGCCATTTTCGGTATTCCCGCCGTGAAAGGCCTGGAATTTGGCGCAGGCTTTGACGCCGCCCGGCTCCACGGCTCCGAGAACAACGACCCCTTTGTGCTCCGGGACGGGGCCGTGGCCGTGGAACATAACCGTTCCGGCGGCATCCTGGGCGGCATCACCACCGGCATGCCCCTGACGCTTCGGGCGGCTTTTAAGCCCACACCGTCTATCGCAAGGCCTCAGCGGACTGTGCGATTGTCCACCATGGAGGAGACCACACTGGAGATCCGGGGCCGACACGACCCCTGTATCGCCCACCGGGCCGTCCCGGTGGTGGAGGCGGTCACCGCCGCCGTGCTGTTAGATTTATTGTTGGAGGGTAATCATGGAACTTTCTGAGATTCGCACCAAAATCGACGCCGTGGACGATCAGCTGCTGGAGCTGTTCCTCCAGCGGATGGCCCTGTCCGAGGATGTGGCCGCCTATAAGAACGAACATCACCTGCCCATCCTCAACAAACAGCGGGAGCGGGAGATCTTAGCCAAGGTCACGGAGAAGTCCGGGGAGAAGGAGCGCTATGCCTATCATCTGTTTTCCACCCTCTTTGAGCTGGCCCGGTCCCGGCAGGCGGAGCTGATCGACGCCCCCACCAAGGTCAAGGCCCAGGTGGAGGCCTCCCTGGCCGCCGGCGGCGAGGTGTTCCCCCAGACGGGACTGGTGGCCTGCCAGGGCGTGGAGGGCGCCAATTCCCAGGTGGCCTGCGACCGCATTGTGCCCCGGGGCAATATTGTGTACGTGAAAACCTTCCAGGCGGTGGCCTCCGCTGTGGAGTCCGGCCTGTGCAAGTTCGGCGTGCTGCCCATTGAAAATAGCTCCAATGGCTCCGTCCGGGCGGTGTACGAGCTGCTTCAGGACCACAAACTGTCCGTGGTCCGGTCCACCCGCCTGTGCATCCGCCATGAGCTGCTGGGCCTGCCGGGGGCCAAGCTGTCCGACATCACGGAAGTTTACTCCCATGAGCAGGCCATCGGCCAGTGCAGCCGTTTCCTCACCAGTCTCAACGGCGTCCGGGTGGTGCCCTGCGACAACACCGCCGTGGCCGCTCAGATGGTGAAGGAGCGGGGCGACAAGCATGTGGCCGCCATCTCCTCCCACCCCTGCGCCGCCCTGTACGGCCTGGAGTGCCTGAAGGACGACATTCAGGACAGTGACAACAACTACACCCGTTTCTTCTGCGTGGCAAAGGACCCGGTCATCTACGCCGGCGCCAACCGCATTAGCCTGATTATCGCCTGCGACAACAAGCCCGGCGCTCTCTATGAGATTCTCTCCAAGCTGGCGGCCCTGGGCATCAATATGACCAAGCTGGAGTCCTGCCCGGTGACTGGCCGGAACTTCGAGTTTATCTTCTTCCTGGAGCTGGAGGCCTCCGTCCACGAGCCCGGCGTCCTCCCCATGCTGGAGGAGCTGGAGCGCAGCTGCCAGAGTTTTCAGTTCCTGGGCAGCTACGCGGAAGTGTGATATGGGGGAGAAGGTCTACGGCCTCCTGGGCCGGAAACTGGGTCACAGCTGGTCCGTCCCTATCCACGCCGCCCTGGGCTGCGCCGGCTACCGGCTTTATGAGCTGGAGCCGGAAAAACTTACTGCCTTTCTTAGACGGACGGACATCGGCGGCCTCAACGTCACCATTCCCTACAAGCGGGATGTGATGCCCCTGTGCGATGAGATTGACCCAGCCGCCGCAGACATCGGCAGCGTCAACACCCTGGTCCGGGGCGCGGATGGCAAGCTTCGGGGCTACAACACCGACATTGACGGCTTTTGCTACATGGCCCGGCGGGCGGGCATCGGCTTTGCCGGGAAAAAAGTGGTGGTCCTGGGCAGCGGCGGCGCTTCTCTCACCGCCCAGGCAGCGGCCCGTAGGGAAGGGGCCCAGGAGATTACAGTGATCTCCCGGTCCGGCCCGGACAACTACGGCAATCTGGACCGGCACGCCGACGCGGAGATCGTGGTCAACACCACCCCCGTGGGCATGTACCCCGGCAACGGCGCCGCCCCGGTGGATTTGTCCGCGTTTCCCCGCTGTGAGGGCGTGCTGGACGTGATCTACAACCCCCGGCGCACGGCCCTGCTGCTGCAGGCGGAGGCTCTGGGCATTCCCTGCTGCGACGGTCTTCCCATGCTGGTGGCCCAGGCCAAAACCGCCGAGGAGCGCTTTTTCGGCAAACCCATTTCCGACGAAGAAAATGAGCGCATCCTCTCCCAGCTGCGGCGGGAGATGGGGAACATTGTCCTGATCGGCATGCCCGGCAGCGGCAAGTCCTCCATTGGACAGCTGCTGGCGGACCTGACGGGCCGGGAGGCTGTGGACATCGATCAGAAGATCGCGGACCGGGCCGGCTGCTCCATTCCGGAGATCTTTGCCCAGGGCGGAGAGGCGGCTTTCCGCGTTCTGGAGCGGGAGGAAACCGCCAAGGCCGGGGCCCTGACAGGGAAGATTCTCCTGACCGGCGGCGGTGTGGTAAAGACGCCGGAAAATTACGGCGCCCTGCGGCAGAATGGCCGTGTCTATCACCTGCTGCGGGACCTGAACGTGCTGCCCACCGACGGGCGGCCTCTGTCCCAGGGGGCGGACCTTGCCGAAATGTGGCGGGAGCGAGAACCATTGTACCGGAAGTTTCGGGATGTGAGCATCGACAACAACTGCCCGGCGGCGGAGACTGCCCAGGCCATCTGGAGGGATTTTTGTGCACATATTGGTGATTAATGGCCCCAACATGAACATGCTGGGCATTCGCCAGCCGGAGATCTATGGCCGTGAGACCTATGAGGACCTGCGCGCCATGATTCGGACGGAGGCCGAACGGCTGGGGGTGACGGTATCCTTTTTTCAGTCCAACCACGAGGGGGCCCTGGTGGACGCCATCCAGCAGGCGTACTTTGACCATGTGGACGGCATCATCATCAATCCGGCAGCCTATACCCACACCAGTGTGGCCCTGCTGGACGCGGTAAAAGCCGTGGGTATCCCCACAGTGGAAGTCCATGTCTCCGACCCCGACGGCCGGGAGGATTTCCGCCGCATCTCCTACATTCGCTCCGCCTGCGTGGCCACCGTTAAAGGCAAGGGCCTTTCGGGCTATTTGGAGGCCCTGGGAATTCTCTGTAAAAAGGCAGCGAACTAATATCATATGAGAAGGAACTCCCCTGGGCGGAAATGCGTTGCATTTCCGCCCAGGGGAGTTTTTTTCCTGAAAGAATGGGCCCCGCCGTATATGCGGCGGGGCCCAGAAGAAGGGACGTTGAGGGAAATTACTTGCTCAGGAGTCTGGCAGCGCGCTTCTTGCCGTACCAGACAATGGCAGCCACATAGGCCACAGCGGCCACAACGCCAATCACATAGGCGGCGGTCCAGGGAATGTTGAAGCCGATCTTGGCATTGGCGATGT
>CATZYY010000101.1 GCA_958426425.1 uncultured Oscillospiraceae bacterium | reverse complement strand
ACCAGGGGATAGATCAGCTCCTTGACGGTGATCTCCGCCATGGACCGGCCGTTGCCCCAGAAGTGCAGGGGTACATCAGTATGGGTACCGTACTGGCTGGCCACGCTGTACTGAATGCAGCGCATGGGGGCCATCATATCGTCGGGCGTGCCCTCCGCATAGTCGAACAGCAGATCCGCCTGCAGGGGCTTAAAGCCGAACCAGTGCGGGGTCTCGGGGCTCAGCTCGTGGGTCAGGTCCACCCATTTATACTTGGGAGACTTCAGCTCTTTGATCTGCTCCCATAAAGTCAAATTTGCCATAACGTGTCCTCCTTTTCATGTGCTGGTGTCCGCCTCCGGCCTCGAAGGCCGGGCGCACGCCTAATGGAGACAGTATACAGGGAAATCCCACAGTTTGCAATCCGCAATCTTTGCCGCCACTATATTTTGAATAATTCTCCGAAATTCGGTATTATTTTTCATAAAAATTTACAATGTTACAGGATTGCCCCCCTTGGAGCTCCATTGACTTTTTTGGGTGCTTCCGCTATGCTGATGGCAGCACTCCACCTCCATCCGAAAGGAGCGGTCTTTATGGAAAATCTCACCTCTGCCCTGTCCGGCGCCCTGGGCAATCTCCCTCTGTCCACGGTACTTTCCGCGGCGGTGACCCTGGTCATCTGCCTGGCGGTGGTCCACATCCTGGGTAAGCTGCTGCGGCGCCTCCTGGCCCGGACCCGGCTGGACGAACGGATTCAGCGCTACGCTTTGGCGGCGCTGAAGCTGCTTTTGTATATCGTGACCGTGGTCATCGTGGCAGAGAGCCTGAACATCCCCATGACATCCCTGGTGGCGCTGCTGTCGGTGGGGTCCCTGGGCATCACGTTGGCGGCGGAGGATATTCTGGGCAACGTAGCCGGCGGGCTGGTGATTCTCTCCTCCCGACCCTTTACCATCGGAGATTTTGTGGAGGTGTCCGGCACCTCCGGCACCGTCCATGAGATCAGCCTCAACCACACCAAGCTGGTGACGCCGGACGGCCACCTGGTCATGCTGCCCAACAAGGAGCTGGCATCCTCCCAGATGACCAACTACACAGTCCTGGGCCGGCGGCGGGTGGTCCAGAAGGTCACCGCCTCCTACGACGCCCCCACAGAGACAGTAAAGGGCGCCTGCATGGCCGCCGTGGCGGCCACGGAGAATGTGCTGGAGGACCCTGCCCCGGCGGTGTACCTGCTCACCTACAAGGAAAGCTCCATCGAGTACGGCGTCTACTGCTGGGCCACACCGGAAAACTACTGGCCGGTGTACCTGACCCTGGGGGAAAAGCTCCGGGAGACCTTTGCCCAGGCCGGGGTAGAAATGACCTACGACCATCTCAATGTCCACATTGTGGAGGACCGGACCCGCAGCGGCGGAAAAATCCCCGGTTGACAAACGGCCGGCGGCTTTTTATAATAATTCCCAAAGCGATGATGGAGAGGGACGGAGATCGGCGCCTCCAGAGAGCCGGCGGGCGGTGGAAGCCGGCGGCAAGGGTCTCCAGGTCCTATGGCTCCTGAGCCGGGCGTTCGAGGGCGGCATACCGCCGATAGGGCGCTCCGTGACGCCGCGTCAGGGCAAAGGGGTTGCTGGACCCCATAAGGGGCGCCGGGCCGTGAGGCAGGCGCAATTTGAGTGGTACCGCGGAAGTCGATGACGGCTTTCGTCTCAAAGACAATCTCTTTGGGACGAAAGCCGTTTTTTCGTTCCAAGACCGGAAAGGAGCGCTTTATCATGAGCCATCGCATTGAAACCACCTGCGTTCAGGGGGGCTACACCCCCGGCAACGGCGAACCCAGGCAGATCCCCATTGTCCAGTCCACCACCTTCAAATACGCCACCAGTGAGGACATGGGCAAGCTCTTTGACCTGGAGGCCAGCGGCTATTTCTACACCCGGCTCCAGAACCCCACCAACGACTATGTAGCGGCCAAGATCGCCGCCCTGGAGGGCGGCACCGCCGCCATGCTGACCTCCTCCGGTCAGGCCGCCAACTTCTTTGCCCTGTTCAACATCGTGAACTGCGGGGACCACATCGTGGCCTCCTCCAGCATCTACGGCGGCACCTTCAACCTGATCTCCGTCACCATGGCCAAGATGGGCATCGAGACCACCTTCGTCTCTCCGGACTGCACCGAGGAGGAGCTGAATGCCGCCTTCCGGCCCAATACCAAGGCCGTCTTCGGCGAGACCATCGCCAACCCGGCGCTGACAGTGCTGGACATTGAGAAATTCGCCCAGGCCGCTCATACCCACGGCGTACCCCTGATCGTGGACAACACCTTCCCCACCCCGGTGAACTGCCGGCCCATTGAGTGGGGCGCCGACATCGTCACCCATTCCACCACCAAGTACATGGACGGCCACGGCGTGGCCGTGGGCGGCGCCATTGTGGACAGCGGCAAGTTCGACTGGATGGCCCACGCCGACAAGTTCCCCGGCCTCACCACCCCCGACGACAGCTATCACGGCATCACCTACGCCGAGAAGTTCGGCAGGGAGGGGGCCTTTATCACCAAGTGCACCGCCCAGCTCATGCGGGACCTGGGCTCCATCCAGTCCCCCCAGAACGCCTTCTATCTGAACCTGGGGCTGGAGAGTCTCCACGTGCGCATGGAGCGCCACTGTGAAAACGGCCTGGCCGTGGCCCAGTTCCTCCACGACCATCCCAAGGTGGCTCACGTCATCTACTGCGGCCTGCCGGACGACCCCTATTATGCTTTGGCCCAGAAGTACCTGCCCAAGGGCTCCTGCGGCGTGGTGTCCTTCGAGCTCAAGGGCGGCCGGGCAGCTGCCAGCACCTTCATGCAGCACCTGAAGCTGGCCGCCATCGAGACCCACGTGGCCGACGCCCGGACCTGCTGCCTCAACCCCGCCAGCTCCACCCACCGGCAGATGACCGACGAGCAGCTTGCCGCTGCCGGCATCCCCGCGGGCCTAGTGCGGATGAGCTGCGGCCTGGAGCACAAGCAGGACCTGATCGACGACATCGCCCAGGCCCTGGAGCAGGTGAAGTAACATGCCCATCAAAATTCCCAACCAACTGCCCGCCACCGGGGTCCTGCGGCGGGAAAATATCTTCGTCATGACGGAAACCCGGGCCGTGACCCAGGACATCCGACCCTTGCAGATCCTTCTTTTGAACCTGATGCCCACCAAGGTGGACACGGAGACCCAGCTGGCCCGGGTCCTGGGCAACACACCCCTGCAAATCGAGCTGGAGCTGATCGCCCCCAAGAGCCACGTGTCCAAGAACACCTCCCAGGCCCACATGCTGGCCTTCTATAAGTCCTTTGACGAGGTCCGCCGCCGCACCTTCGACGGCCTCATCATCACCGGCGCGCCGGTGGAGCTGATGGACTTCGAGGAGGTGGACTACTGGCAGGAGCTGTGCGAGATCATGGAGTGGAGCAAGACCCACGTCCACTCCACCCTCCACATCTGCTGGGGCGCCCAGGCGGGACTATACTACCACTACGGCATCCCCAAGCGGCAGCTGCCCCAAAAGCTCTTCGGCGTTTTCCAGCACACGGTGGAGGACCCCAACTACATCCTGTTCCGGGGCTTTGACGACCAGTTCTGGGTCCCCCACTCCCGGAACACCACCGTGGACCGGGCCGACATTGAGGCTGTGCCGGAGCTGAAAATCCTGGCCGCCTCGGAGGAGGCGGGGGTATACGCCGTCAAAACCGACCAGGGCCGGCAGGTGTTCCTCATGGGCCATGCCGAATATGACCGGGACACCCTGTTCAAAGAGTACAGCCGGGACGTGGCCGCCGGCGTGGACATCCAGCTGCCCAAGCACTATTTCCCCGGCGACGACCCCGCCAAGCGGCCGGTGATGAACTGGCGCTCCTGCGCCCACCTGCTCTACGGCAACTGGCTGAACTACTGCGTGTATCAGACCGCCCCCTACGACATCCGGGACATCCGCCTGGGCGTCCGCACCGACGACTGACAAAACGGCGCCCGTCTCCCCATTCAAAAAGGACCGCTGCATAGCAGCGGTCCTTACTTTTTTGGCGGATACGGTGCCTTCCGGTCTGTCCGGCCCAGCAGATAGTCCACACTGGTGTGGTAAAAATCTGCCAACTTTTCCAGAATGGCCACCGGAATATCGTTTTCTCCGGTCTCATATTTGGAATAACCGGTCTGGGACATACCCAGCAGCTTCGCCAGCTCCGTCTGGCTCAGATCCTTGTCCTCCCGCAGGTCCCGGATACGGGGATACATGGGCATCACCTCTTGGGTCATCATACTGTACCGCCCAGTTCCCCATTGACATTTTAACCTGTTTCAGGTTAATTTATGTATGAAGGGAGTGAACCCCGTGTCTGAGGAGTTTGACTACAAAGCCGCTTATGAAAGGCTGGAACAGGCCATGCAGGAGGCCGACCGCATCCTGCGCCGTGCTCGGTTGCAAACCGTGCTGAAAAGACAGCTTACAACGCAGGGGGAAAGCCGCCCTGCCGCCCGACAAGAAACCGATCCATGAAAAAGGCCTCTCCCTTGACGGGAGAGGCCCTTCCTCACAGGCTCACAGGTCGTCGATATTCATTTTGTCGATCTGGTCCTTGACCCGGAATTTCTCCCGGGCTGCCCAGTAGATGGCCAGCAGCACCAACGTGGGGAGGTTGCCTAAAATCAGGCAGGCCAGAATGGGAATCCATGGGGTCTCTCCGTCCACAGAGCGGACGTTCAGCACCAGCAGCACGGAATACAAAAATGTCAGCAGCGGCAGCACCAGTCCCGGCCACCGGCTCCTGCGCCGGGAGAGGAAGATCTGCAAAACCACGCCGCCTGCGATCAGTACCAGCACCGCAATCAGCCGCACCGGCAAAGCAATGATTGCTCCTTCCATATCAAGTCTCCTCCTTTGTCCTGCGGTATGCGGATATCAGCAGCTTGGCCGTGTCGAAGTCCAGCTTGTCGTCCACCGCCAGACGTTTTACCAGCGATACATAGGGGTCCGCTTCAGCGCTCTCCGTCAGGCGGATTTTTTGAATCAGCCGGTCCAGCCGCAGCCGCACCGTGGGGTAGCTGACACCGTACAGCGACGCCATCTCCTTCAATGACCCGGAGGCAAGCAGGAACTTCTTGATGAAGGTCAAGTCCTCGTCCTCCAGCTCTGCCATCCACACCGGCATGGTTGCCATGTTCTCACGCCCCTTTCATAAAATTAATATAAACTTTAATTTTATGAAAGTCAAGATTTATTTTCTTTTTAATAAAATAACCTGCTTAGACAAAAAAGGGCCGCTCCGTGTGGAGCGACCCTTTTTACAGCCGTACTTGGGAAGATTCCAGAAGGCGTACCCTGAAATACCTGCGCCACCGTGTTTCTTCCGGTGTCCTCACGTCATCCGCAGAGTATCCCGGGTGGCGCTGTCGAAGTAGAGCACCGGGTTTTGGGGCTCTCCGTCCTGCAGGACCTCCAAGTGGAGGTGCGGTCCGGTGGACATGCCGGTGGAGCCCACAGCGGCGATCATCTCCCCGGCGGAGACGGCATCGCCCTCCTCAAGTCCGCTCAGGATATTCCGGCACTGTCCATAGAGGGTCTCCAGCCCGCCGCCGTGGTCCAGGAGAATATAATTGCCCCGCTCTGTATCAAAGCCAATTTCCTTCACTGTGCCGTCCGCCGCTGCCAGAACCGGGGTACCCGTATCCGCCGGAATGTCAATTCCATAGTGAAACACCAAGCTCTGTCCTCCCGGCTGCCAGCGTCCACCGTAGGAGTTGCTGGTTCGCACCGTATGGGCTCCCTGGACCGGCCACTGGAAATAGCGCCCCTCCGTTTGAGATTCGGCATACACGCCGTAGACGTAGGGCTCGTCGTCCCCGGCCAGCTGGGGCAGCAGCGTCCCGCCGGGACTGTCACTGTTTTCCACGATCCCCAGGCGGCCGGTGGTAAGAGAGTAGGTCTTGGTCTGGGAGCTGCCATCGGTAAAGGTGATCTCCACCGTCAGGCACGCGCCGTCCAGCTGGTCGATGCTCTCCTGGGATGCTGCCCTCATATCGGCCTGCCAGGCAGCGGCATCCGCCCCCTGCACCCAGAATCCGTAGCTGACCTCCGGATCATAGTCCTCGGCGGCATCGCCGCCCAGCAGCGCCATCTCGGACGTGTACCAGGTCCCGTCCTCCGCCTGGCTGATGGCCGCCGGAGTCAGGGTCCCCTCCTCCATGGCTTTCCGGCATTGGGCGATCTCCGCCTCTGTCAGATCGGTGTGCAGCCGATAGCGGTACAGACCGCCTCGATCAATGGAAAGCGCAACGGAGGCGATGTTCTCCCCCGTTATCTGGAACATGCAGCCGGTGTAGTAGCCGCCGCTTTCGGACCAGCTGCCCTCTCCGTCAGTGCGGAAGGCCAGAGCGCCGTTGGCGTTGGGGGCGGTGTACGCTCCCGTGTCGGCAGCATAGGCCGTCAGGCCGAAGGAAAAGGATGGCAGAGCCGCCACCGGCGCGCCGTCCTCCTGCACTGTGTGGTCCGCACCGGGATAAACACGCCAGGTGCCCAGCACCAGGGCCAGAGCACAGGCGGCGCACACCGCTACCCGCACCCAGCGCCGCACCGGCAGATGGGGTCGGGCGGGAACGGATGCCTCCCGGGCCGCCTCCAGGACACGCTTTTCAAGTGCCTCCGGCACGGGGATCTGGTCTGTCAGTTTCTGATAGGGATTCTGATTCATCGTCAACGCCTCCCAGCAAATTCTTTAATGTCAGGCGGGCCCGGCGGAGCCGGGTGCGGATCGTGGCCGCCGGAACTCCCAGCAGCTGGGCAATCTCCTGGGTGGAGTAGCCCTCGGCATAG
Organism: uncultured Oscillospiraceae bacterium; assembly: GCA_958426425.1. GTDB lineage: Bacteria > Bacillota > Clostridia > Oscillospirales > Oscillospiraceae > Oscillibacter. The sequence continues at coordinate 1,694 of CATZYY010000101.1, read as the reverse complement.
TGGAGATGCACCGCCGTCCGCAGCTTCTCCGGCAGACGCCCTACCGCCTCCCAAAGCTCCGCCGCCCCGTCCTCCGCCGCCGCAGTTTCCGCAACTTCTTCCAGCGGCACCACAGGCCGCCGCAGGCGCAGCCGATGCAGGTCCGCGCAGCGGTTCAACGCCGTCCGCAGCAGCCAGGCCTTCAGATGCTCCGGCGCCCACTCCGGCGCCGCCGCCTGACCCAGCAGCCGCAAAAACACGTCCTGATACACGTCCTGGGCATCCGGCACCGACTGGGTCCGGCATAGGGCCATTCTGTACACGGCGGGCCCGTGGGCCTCCATGGCCCGCCGGAGGAAGTGTTCCTGTTCCGTCATGGAACCTCTCCTTTCTCTGAGGATCAAAAGCGCTTTCACTAATAACACGCGCAAGGGGGCGGAAATGTTTCCTGCTGCGGCAGATTTTTTCCACGCTCCGGCAGTGGACGGCGTGGAAGGGCCGTGGTATAATAGGCGGAAAATAATGGTGAGCGCCGCCTTTTCAGCCGCTTCCAGCCTTTTCGGGAAAAGCGGCCGTTTTGGTATGGTGCCCACGGCAGACGGTGAAATATCCCGGCGGCAGCCGGGAATGACTCTATGTGAAGGAGGTATGGAACCGTGGACATCCGCTTTCTCGACGGCTGCGCCTATCCGGAGGCTGTGGGGCCGCTGTTTCAGGAGTACACAGATATGCTGCTCTCGGAAAACCCTGCCTTTTCTAAATACCTGCAGCTGCAGCACTACGCAGAGGAACTGGTTCACCTGGAGAACAAGTACGGTCCGCCCGGCGGGCGGCTGTACCTGCTGGAGACTCCGGGGGGAGAGGCCGTGGGCACCGGCGCCCTGCGGCGGCTGGACGACGAAATGTGTGAGCTGAAGCGGCTTTACATCCGTCCGGCCTTCCGGGGGCATGGTCTTGCGGAGGAAACGGTCCGCCGCCTGATAACCGACGCCCGGGCAATGGGCTACCGGCGGATGGTGCTGGACACCTTCCCCTTCCTGGAGGCAGCCATCCGCCTCTATCAAAAGCTGGGATTCCGGGAAATTCCCTCCTACAACGGCGCTCCCATGCCGGATCTGATCTATCTGGGGCGGGAACTGACGGAAGACTAAAACAGGGCGCGGCCAAATGGCCGCGCCCTGTTGCATGTATGGATTTTCTTATCGCCGGCCGCCGCCCCGGAAACCACCGCCTCCGCGGCTGCCGCCGAAACCGCCCCGGAAGGAGCCGCCGCCGAAGCCACCCCGGCTGCCGCCGAACCCGCCTCGGAAGGAACCGCCGCCAAAGCTGCCCCGACTGCCGCCAAAGGAACTGCCGCCGCGGCTGCCCCCGAAGGATCCTCCCCGGGTTCCGCCAAAGCTGCCTCCGAAGGACCCGCCGCCAAAGCCGCCGCCCCGGCTGCCTCCGAAGCCTCCGCCGGTGGGCGGACGTCTGGGAGGTCTGGGAGGTCTGGGCGGTCTGGGCGGGCGCGGGGGCCTGGGACGCCGGGGCCTCCCCCAGAAAATGGGGTAGTACAGCACCGTGGGCCGGCCCATGCCGGGCAGCAGATACCGCCGCCGGTAGCGGTTATACCGGACCCCGTCCAGGATCACCCAGATCACAAACAGTATCAGCAGCACCGCCAGGAGATTGCCCAGCACTGCCCCGACGGTGGGTGCAAAGTAGCCGGAGCTCTC
>CATZYY010000100.1 GCA_958426425.1 uncultured Oscillospiraceae bacterium | reverse complement strand
GCGGGGCCCCGGAAATGAAGGAAGCTACTGCTGTCCTCTCAGCTCAATAATCCGGTCGCGCAGCACCGCAGCGTACTCGAACTCCAGCATTTTGGACGCTTCCTTCATTTCCTTTTCCAGCTTGGCAATCTCCGCCGCCCGCTCCTGGTCGGAGAGCTTGCGCTTGCGGCGGCCCTTGCCGGTCTCCTCCTCCGCCATCTTGGAGATCTCCAGGATCTCCCGCACGTCCTTGACGATGGTTTTCGGTACGATGCCGTGGGCACGGTTGAAATCGTCCTGAATCTTCCGGCGGCGCTCCGTCTCGTCCATGGCGGCCCGCATGGAGGGCGTGATCTCGTCGGCATACAGGATCACCAGGCCCTCAGCGTTCCGGGCCGCCCGGCCGATGGTCTGGATGAGAGACGTCTCGGACCGGAGGAAGCCCTCCTTGTCGGCGTCCAGAATGGCCACCAGGCTCACCTCCGGCAGGTCCAGGCCCTCCCGCAGGAGGTTGATGCCCACCAGCACGTCGAACTCCCCCAGCCGCAGATTGCGGATGATCTCCATCCGCTCGATGGTCTGGACGTCGGAGTGCATGTACCGCACCCGGATGCCGGCGTTTTTCAGGTACTCCGTCAGGTCCTCCGCCATTTTCTTGGTGAGGGTGGTCACCAGCACCCGCTCGTTCTTGGCGGAGCGGGCCCGGATCTCGTCCATGAGGTCGTCGATCTGGCCCTCCACGGGCCGGACCTCCACCCGGGGGTCCAGCAGTCCCGTAGGCCGGATCACCTGCTCCACCACCTGGTCCGCCCGCTCCCGCTCATAGGGCCCCGGCGTGGCCGAGACGAACACCGCCTGGCCGATCCGCTCCTCGAACTCCTCGAACTTCAGCGGGCGGTTATCATAGGCGCAGGGCAGCCGGAAACCGTACTTCACCAGAGAGTCCTTCCGGGCATGGTCGCCGTTGTACATGGCCCGGACCTGGGGCAGCGTCACGTGGCTCTCATCCACGAACAGGATAAAATCGTCGGGAAAGAAGTCCAGCAGCGTCATGGGGGCGGACCCGGCAGGCCGGTCGGAGATGATGCGGGAGTAGTTCTCGATGCCGGAGCAGTAGCCCAGCTCCGCCATCATCTCCATGTCATACTCCGTCCGCTGTCGGATGCGCTGGGCCTCCACCAGCTGCCCGTTGTCGGTGAAGACCTTCACCTGCTCCTCCAGCTCCGTGCGGATCTCCCCGATGGCCTTGTCCATCTTCTCCTTGGTAGTGACATAGTGGCTGGCGGGGTAGATGGCGATGTGGTTCAGCACCCGGTTCACGGTGCCGGTGACGGGGTTGAAGTCGGAGATGCGGTCGATCTCGTCTCCAAAGAACTCCACCCGGATGGCGTGGTCCCGGTAGTAGGCGGGATACAGCTCCACCGTATCCCCCCGGACCCGGAACATGTTCCGCTCAAAGGCGATGTCATTGCGCTCGTAGCGGATCTCCACCAGCCGCCGCAGCAACTCGTCCCGGTCCCACTGGGCCCCTACCCGGAGAGACACCACCAGCTTGGCGAAGTCGTCCGGCTCGCCCAAACCGTAGATACAGGAGACGGAGGACACCACGATCACATCCCGCCGCTCCAGCAATGCGCAGGTGGCACTGAGGCGCAGCCGGTCGATCTCATCGTTGGTGGAGGCGTCCTTGGCGATATAGGTGTCGGTGTGGGGGATATATGCCTCCGGCTGGTAGTAGTCGTAGTAGGAAACGAAGTACTCCACGGCGTTGTTGGGGAAAAACTCCTTGAACTCGGCGCACAGCTGGGCGGCCAGAGTCTTGTTGTGGGCCAGCACCAGCGTGGGCCGCTGGACAGCCTCAATGACCTTGGCCATGGTGAAGGTCTTGCCGGAGCCGGTGACACCCAGCAGCACCTGCTCCTTCAATCCATTCTCAATGCCCGCTGCCAGAGCGGCAATGGCCTCCGGCTGGTCGCCGGAGGGCTTGTATTCGGAAACCACTTCAAATTTCGGCATAACAACAGTATCTCCAAAAATCAGGCGGGTTTTCAGCTTTACTCATGTTACCACATCCGCCGCAATATTGCAACATTTGTTCTATTTTTCTGCCGTGCGCTCACGCTAGGTATCCGCTGTCCGACATGGACACAAAATCCCCGTCGGCCACAATGATGTGGTCCGCCAGAGCCACGCCAATGGTGGCCAGGGCCTCTTTGGCCCGGTCCGTGGTGGCGTAATCGTCCGGTGAAGGCAGGGCCACGCCGCTGGGGTGATTGTGGGATAGGATCACGGCGCTGGCAGAGGTCAGCAGGGCGTTGGACACCAGCAGGCGAATATTCAGGTCCGCTCCGGCCACACCGCCCTCGCCTAGCCGCTTACAGGCCAACAGCTTGCCCTTTCGGTCCAGACACAGCTGATAGATCACCTCGTGCTTCTCGCCGGCAAACCGCTCCAGCAGATATTTGCCTGCCCGCTCCGAGGAGTTGAGAACCGTCTCCTTTTCGCTCTCCGCCAGCCGGGCCTTCCGGGTCAGCAGGGGCGCCAGGCGCAGCAGGATGGCGGCGCTCTCCCCGATGCCCTCCACCTTCTCTAGGTCCTCCACCGGGGCGGACAGTACCGCGGAGAGGGAGCCATATCGGTCTATCAGGGCGTGGGCAATGGGATTGGTGTCCCGGCGGGGAATGGCGTAGAAAAGCAGCAGCTCCAGTGCCTCGTGGTCGGCAAAGGTGTCCAGTCCGCCCTGGAGAAACCGCCGGCGCATTTTCTCCCGGTGCCCGTCGTGAATGCCCATGGAATACCCCCCTTCCCCGCTGGCAGCGGTAAATTTTCAGCAAACTTGAAATCGTATTATTATACCACAGTACACGGTCGCTCACAAGAGGAATTTCAAAGGTAAAATTCTGCCCAAATCTTTGCGCCGCCTTGACAGCGTTTCAAAATTGTCATAATATAAACATTGGATTGCGGAAAAACTGCATAGGGTCCGGTAGGTAAGGCTACCACAGGGATATGGATCGCTGCCGCGGAGTGATGGAGACATCATGAGAGGGTTTGAACAGGCGATATCGAACACGAAGGTATCATCTAACGCGATTTCACCGCCTTGTGAGGCTAAAGCTTGAACGGCAGCGGAGACTCGCCAGGGGCGGATCACCGTTTTTTGAGCGGGAATCCCCTCAGCCGTACCGGACGGCCGAGGGGCTTTTTGTTTTTCCCGTCAAAATCGATCCATGGATCAGAGAGGAGGTCCCACAGGATGTTTGAGGACGAACGGACGGAGCTGCTGGAAAAAATTGAGGATTACGTGGCTCGAAAACGATACGCCGACCTGCGGGACCTGCTGCTGCCGCTGGAGGCAGCGGATATTGCCCAGCTGTTTGCAGACCTGGAGGAAAAAGCACTGCCCCTGGCCTTCCGGCTGCTGCCCAAGGAGCAGGCGGCGGAGGTGTTCGTGGAGCTGGACAGCGATCAGCAGGAGCTGCTGATCCAGGGCTTTTCCAACACGGAGCTGAAGGAAGTGCTGGACGAGCTGTACCTGGATGATACGGTGGATATCGTGGAGGAGATGCCGGCCGGCGTAGTCAAGCGCATCCTGCGCCACTCGGACCCGGAGATGCGCAAGAGCATCAATGAAATTTTAAAGTACCCCGAGGACTCCGCCGGCAGCATTATGACCACGGAGTTTGTGGACCTGAAGGCCACCATGACTGTTGAGGATGCTCTCAAGCGCATCCGCCGCACCGGCCCCGACAAGGAGACCATCAACATCTGCTATGTCACCGACGACCGCCGCCATCTGACTGGCCTGCTGTCCATCCGGACGCTGCTGCTGGCCGATGAGGACGATGTCATCGGCGACATTATGGAGACCAACATCATCTCCGTTCAGACCCTGGACGACCAGGAGAGCACCGCCCGCGCCCTGAGCAAATACGATTTTCTGGCCCTTCCGGTAGTGGACACGGAGAACCGCCTGGTGGGCATCGTCACCGTGGATGACGCCATGGACGTCCTCCAGGAGGAGGTCACGGAGGATATTGAACTGATGGCGGCCATGCTGCCATCGGACAAGCCGTACCTCAAAACCGGCACTTGGGAGACTTTCAAGGCCCGGACCCCCTGGCTGTTGATTCTGATGCTCTCCGCCACCTTCACCGGCATCATCCTCACCCACTTCGAGTCCTCCCTTTCCGCATGCGCCATCCTGACCGCCTTTATCCCCATGCTCTCCGGTACCGGCGGCAACAGCGGCACCCAGGCCTCCACCGCTGTGATCCGCGCTCTGTCCCTGGGGGAAGTGCGGTTTTCCGACCTGCTGCGGGTGCTGTGGAAGGAGTTCCGGGTTGCCCTTTGCTGCGGCATCTGCCTGGCGGCGGCCAACTTCGTGAAAATGATGATTGTGGACCGCTATCTCATGAACAATCCGGAGGTGACGGCGCCGGTGGCGGCGGTGGTCTGCTGTACATTGGTGGGCACAGTGCTGTGCGCCAAGCTGGTAGGCTGCTCCCTGCCCCTGCTGGCAGAAAAGGCCGGCTTTGATCCGGCCGTTATGGCCTCCCCCTTCATCTCCACCATTGTGGACTCCATCTCCCTGCTGATCTACTTCCAATTCGCCACAGCCCTTTTGGGGATCTGAGCCACGGCTCTTGATTTTTACGGCAAAAACTCCTATACTGGACCCATCCAGAAAAAGGGGGAAACTGCCATGAGTGAGTATTCCGGCAACATCCGGGACCTGCCGGTGGTGACCGGCGGCCATTTTATTGAAAATTCCACCAAGAAGATCGTCTTCGGCCCCGAGGGCCGTTTCTGGGATGACTACGTCATGCGTCTATTCACCCTGGAGCCCGGCGCCGAGAGCAGCATTCACTCCCATCCCTGGTGCCACTGGTTCATGTGCATCAAGGGCGAGGGCTATTTTCTCATCGACAAGGAGCGGGTACCCCTGGAATTCGGCACCTGGGTTCACATTCCCGCCGGCGTCCGCCACAACTTCGGCAATACCGGTGACGGGGAACTGATGGGCCTTTGCATCGTGCCGCCTGAAGGAGACGTGAATCCTCTAATCGGCTGCTGAGGCATCGGAACATACAGAACTTTGCAGATAAAAAACGGCACCCCATGGAAAAATCCCCATGGGGTGTCGTTCTACATTGTATGGAGCGGAGCAGTTTCCTTTGGCGCTTATTGTAACTCCCCCGCAGGCGCTGACGCAGTCAACTGCGCCTCCAGTTTCCTTATGGGGCTATTGGAGCACGGTCCCGCCGGCCCACGGGCGGATTGAAACAGAAACAACCGGCAGGCGGCGCATCAGCGCCGCCTGCCGGCTTCTTCCGTCCGCAAAACAGCGGTCCGGTGATTGTTTTTTACTCCGCCAGGAATACCCAGGCCTTTTCAAAGCCGTCCCGGGTAGCGCCGGCAATCCGGCCCGGAGTCTCGGCGCTGCCCACCAGAACGGTGGTCAGGCCCGCGGCCTCGAACTGCTCCGCCATGGCCTCCTGGTTGTGGGTGCCCAGGGCCAGCACCACCGTGTCGGCGGCAATGGTCTTGGTCTCCCCGGTGGACAGGTCCTCCGCCGTGACGCCGTCATCAGTGACGGCCGTCAGCTTGTGGCGGGTCAGCACCACGGGGTCATGGGGCTGAATGCGGCTGTAAATGTCGTTGAAGACCACGTTGTAAATGCCCTGGCCCACGGCGGGGTTCATCTCCACCATGGTGAGGGGATGGCCCTGCTCCAGAATCATCTCCGCGCACTCCAGGCCGGTGAGACCGGAGCCGATCAGGGCCACAGACCCCTTGCAGGGGGCTTTGCCCAGGATCACATCCTCCGCCAGCACCGCCTTTTCAATGCCGGGGATGGACCCCGGCACCACCGGCGGCGCGCCCACGGCCAGGAACACGCCCACGGGGTTCATGGACGATACCAGCTCCGGCGTTGCCTCGGTGTTCAGCTTCACGGTGACACCGGCCTCCGCCATCTCCAGGGCCATCACGTCGGTGATCCCCTGGAGGTTGGCCTTGAAGGGCGGGAGCTTGGCGATGTTCAGCGTGCCGCCCAAAGCGCCGCTCTTTTCCAGCAGCGTCACGGCAAAGCCCCGCTTGGCCAGCAAAATGGCGCACTCCATGCCGCCGGGGCCGCCGCCTACCACCACTACGGGCCGTCCCGCGCCGTTTTTCTGCAGGTCCTGCCAGCGATAGCGGTACTCCCGGCCCAGCCGGGGATTCATGGAGCACTCCACCGGCATGGCGTTGCCCAGCAGGCGCTCCCGGCAGTACATGCAGCTGATGCACTTGCGGATCTGCTCGGGATGGCCGGCCTTGGCCTTATTGATGAAGTTGGGGTCGGCGAACTGGCTGCGGCCCAGGGCCACAAAGTCGCACACGCCCTCCTCCAGCAGGGACTCGGCAAAATCCGGGTCCTTGATGGTGTTGGTGGCGATGACGGGGATGTGCAGCGCGGCCTTGAAGGCCTTGGCCACGTGTTTCTTCCAACCAGGGGTGTAGGAGAAGGGCTCGCAGTTGGCGTTGCCGTTCCAGGAGCTGCCGTTGGAGATGTTGATGCAGTCAATGCCCTGGGCCTCCAGATGGCGGCCGATCTCCAGCCCGTCCTCCAGGGTCAGGAAGCCGGGCTCCGGGGTCATCTCGTCGCCGCAGATGCGCACGGAGATGGGATAGCGGCCCAGCTTCGCCCGAATGGCGGCAATGATCTCGTCGATGAAGCGGCAGCGGTTTTCCAGGGAGCCGCCGTAGGCGTCGGTGCGGTGGTTGTAATATTTGCTGAAGAACTGGGCGATGAGGTAGCCGTGGGCCCCGTGGAGCTCCACGCCGTCGTAGCCTGCCTTCTTGCAGCGCACCGCCGCCGCCACAAACTTGTCCTGGACCCGCTTGATATCCTCCAGGGTCATCTCCCGGGGCAGCTCGCCGCCGGGGGCCATGGGGATGCCGCTGGGGCTCAGGTTCTGCCGGCCGGTGAAGGCGCTCTTGGAGGTGGCTCCGCCGTGGTGCAGCTGGGCAAAGATCTTGGCGCCGTACTGGTGGACGGTGCGGGTCAGCTCCTCCGCGGCCTTCACATTGTAGTCCTGGGCCATGCGCAGGTTGTGCTGGGTGGGAATGGAGTCCACGTCGTCCACGCCGGTGTACTCATTGATGATGAGGCCGATGCCGCCTTTGGCCCGCTCGGCGTAATAGGCGATGAGCCGCTGGGATGCGTTGCCGTTGGTGTCCGCCAGGTCGGTGCCCATGGGGGACATGACGGCCCGGTTGCGGATGGTGAGAGAGCCGATGTGGCCCTTCTCAAAGAGTTTCTCGTATGCCATGGTGATCTAACCTCAGTCCTCGAAGTTGCGGTTGTGGTTGAAGTGACCGGGGTTGGCCACCGGAGAGATGGTGGAGACCCAGCGGTTGGTGTAGTTGAAGAAGCCGGCAACAAAGGCGGCCTCCAGAATCTCATGGTCGTTGAAGCCCACCTTGCGCAGGTTCTCCACCTGCTCCTCGCCGATCTCGTCGGCGTGCTTGGTGACATACCAGGCGTACTCGCACAAAGCGTACTGCTTCTCAGTCAGCATGTCCTTGGCGGAGCGGAAGTTGTAGCTGAGCTTATCCACCAGCATGGGGTTCTTGGTGTAGCCCCGCAGCGCGTCGCCATGGGTGGTCAGGCAGTAGGAGCAGCAGTTGATGGAGGAGACCACCACGCCGATCATCTCCTTGTCGGCATTGGTGAGGTAGCAGGTCTCCGGGTTGAACAGGGAACCCTTGAAGTTCAGAAAGCCGATGTACTGGGAGGCGTTCAGGGGCAGGACCTTGAACAGGTTGTTGATAAAGCCCCAGTTCTTCTCCATCATCTCCACGTTCTCGTTGAAGACGGCGTACTCCTTGTTGGTCATCTCGTCACGGTTGGGCTTTTCCAGACGGGACAGCTTTTCATCAAATTCCAGTGCCATAATGATAATCCTCCTTAAAATGTTCCTGTAAAGCAATTCGCCGCCACGGCGGCCCGCCTGCCGCCCGGCTGGGGCGGAGGCGGGCGCCGCGGCGCCGTGTCATCCGTTGGTTCAGTCGACCGGGCAGATGGCGAAGCATCTGGTGGGGAAGCCGGTGCCGTCCTTCAGCTTGGGGAAGCCGATGACAATCAGGCTGCCCACAGGGGGCACCTGGTCCAGGTTCCGCATGACCTCAATCTGGATGCGGTCCGCCTCCAGGATGTACTGCTCGCCGGGATAGGGGTAGGCCCCCTCCTTGGTGGTGACGAAGCCCGGGTCAGTATCGGCGGGCTCATGACCGATGGCGCCGATCTTCCGCTCCTCCACCAGCCACTGAATGGCGGCCTTGTCCCAGCCGGGATAGTGGGGCACGCCGTTCTCGTCGGGATTGTCCAGATTGGCCTTCTTGTGCCAGTCGGACCGGAAGGCCACGAAGGCATCCTCGGGAATGCGGCCGTACTGAGCCTCCCAGGCCTTCAGATCGTCCACGGTCAGCATGAAGTCGGGATTGGCGGCACACTCGGCGGACTTGTCAATGACCACCAGGGGATAGATCAGCTCCTTGACGGTGATCTCCGCCATGGACCGGCCGTTGC
>CATZYY010000099.1 GCA_958426425.1 uncultured Oscillospiraceae bacterium | reverse complement strand
AAGCTCCCGCCGCAGCGCCTCCCGCAGGGCGGCTGCCGTCCGGTAGTCCAGGGCGCTGTCGGCGCTGTCCAGCACCAGGATCGACGGCCGGCCCGCCAGGGCCCGGGCAATCAGCAGCCGCTGCCGCTGGCCTCCGGAGAGGTTGGCTCCCCGCAGGTCCACATGGGTGTCCAGCCCCTGGGGCAGCTTCTGGATGAACTCCCAGGCCTGGGCGGTGCGGGCGGCGGCTTCTACCGCCTCCCGGGACAGCCCCCGCAGGAAGGAGATGTTTTCGTAAACGCTGCCGGCGATCAGGGCGTCGCTCTGGAACACCACGCCGAAGCGCTGCTGCAGCTCTCGCCGGGTCTGGGTCTTCACATCCCGGCCTCCCACCCAGACCACGCCGCTGTCAGCGTCGTACAGCCGCAGCAGCAGGGAGATCAGCGTGGTCTTACCGCTGCCCGTGGGACCCAGAATGCCCAGCATCTGTCCCTTCTCCAGCGTGAATCCCGCCTGGTCCAGGTCCGGCTCCACACCCAGATAGGAGAAGGTTGCCGCCTCCATACCCAGCTCGCCGGGCCGCTCCTCCCCCGCCGGCTCCACCGGCTGCTGGGCAGGAGCCTGGAGAATCTCCTGAATCCGGCGGGCAGAGGCCGCTCCCTTGCTGACCCGGACAAAAACCTTGGCAATGCCCAAGGTGGCGCTCTGAATCAGGGTGAAGTAGGTGAGGAAGGCCACGATCTGTCCCCGCTGCATCACTCCGGTGTTGACCCCCAGGGCGCCCACCAGCACCACCGCCGTCAGTCCTATGTTTAACAGGAAATCTGTAATGGGGTTGGTCATAGCCATAACCCAGCCGGCCTGCTCCTCCGCTCGGCGGGAGGCACGGTTGGCAGTTTCAAACCGGGCCCGTTCCCTGTCCTGACAGGCCAGAGCCTTGATGACCCGGACGCCGGAGGCGTTCTCCCGCAGAATCCGCACCACCGTGTCTACCGCCTGCTGGGCCTGGGTGTAAAAGGGGATGCCCCGGCGGGTCACCAGGGTGATGGTCAGAAAGGTCAGTAAACTCACCGTCAGCTGCACCAGCGCCAGCATGGGCTGCTGTAAAAAGGTCAGCACCAGTCCGCCCAGCACCAGCATGGGCGCCCGGATGCCGCCCCGCTGGACCTTGTCGAACATCTGGTGGACATTATAGGTGTCGTTGGTCAGCCGGGACACCATGGAGGAGGCGGAAAACCGATCCATCTGGGCGCAGGAGAGCGCCTGCACCTTTTGGTACAGGTCCCTGCGCAGTTCCCGGGTCACCTCCATGGAGACCCAGGCGGCCATACGGTTGGCGGTGATGTTGCAGGCGGCGGCGGCAAAGGCCAGCACCCCCATCAGCCCGCCCACCCGCCAGATGGCCGGAAGGTCCTGAGCCGGAACCAGCTCATCAATCACCGTGGCCAGCAGCAGCGGCAGCACCAGTTCCAAAATCGCTGCGGTAAACTTGATGGTGACTCCCACGGCCACCCGGCCTCCATAGGGCTTCAAATACCCCAGAACCACTTTCATGGCAGCGCCCCACTTTTCTCAAACGTTTACGCCTTTTTAGATAGAATACCATACAACACCGGGAAATCAATTCGCATTTTGTTGCAAAACGCACGGAAACTTTCGTCGGATTCCCCGCCTGACCGGCTCTTTCCCACGCTTTCAGCCCTCTGAATCAGGCAAAAAATTCCCGGGAGAAAAAATTTGATGCTTGACAAACCCGGCAAAGTCGTGTAAATTCAGAACAACCAAAAAACAAATCAACCAAATGCCATGACAGGGAGAAAGTCACTGCGCGCATTTCAGAGAGCCGCCGGTCGCTGCGAGGCGGTATGCAGACAGATGATGTACTGGCCCTCGAGCAGTCCGCTGAAAGCTCCTCCGGAGCCGTAGGTGTGAACGGGTTTCCTCACCGTTACCAAAGAGGCCGTATTCGCCCCCAGGGGCTGATATGGAGAGTGGATATTTTTATGTATCAACAAGAGTGGTACCGCGGAAGCTTACGCTTTCGTCTCTTACAAAAGAGACGAAAGCGTTTTTTGTTTTTTCGGACCGCCATCAAATCAAAGGAGGCAATCCCCACATGAAAAGGATCAAGATCTTCGACACCACCCTGCGTGACGGCGAGCAGTCCCCCGGCTGCAGCATGAACCTGCCGGAAAAGCTGGACATGGCCCGTCAGCTGGACGCGCTGGGCGTGGACGTGATTGAGGCGGGCTTCGCCATTGCCTCTCCCGAGGATTTCCGCAGCGTGGAGGCCATTTCCCAGGCCGTCAGCAACTGCACCGTGGCAAGTCTCGCCCGCTGCACCAAGGGCGACATCGACGCCGCATGGAACGCCGTCAAAGGCGCCAAGCACCCCCGGATTCATGTCTTTTTGGCCACCAGCGACATCCATATGGAGTATAAGCTGAAGATGACCCGGGAGCAGGTGGTGGACTCCATCAACCAGATGGTCAGCTACGCCAAGAGCTACTGCGACGACATCGAGTTCTCCGCCGAGGACGCCTCCCGGTCCGACTGGTCCTTCCTGGCCAAGTGCTACTCCACCGCCGTGGCCGCCGGCGCCACCACCCTCAATGTGCCCGACACCGTGGGCTACTCCACGCCTGACGAGATGTTCAACCTCATCAGCTATCTGAAGGCCCACGTGGAAGGCGTGGAAAACGTGGATATCTCCGTCCACTGCCACGACGACCTGGGCATGGCCGTGGCCAACTCCCTGGCCTGCGTCCGGGCAGGCGCCACTCAGGTGGAGTGCACGGTCAACGGCATCGGCGAGCGGGCCGGCAACGCCAGCCTGGAGGAGGTTGTCATGGCCCTCCACACCCGCACGGACCTCTACGGCGCGGAGACCGGCATCAACACCCGGCAGATCTACCGCTCCAGCAAGCTGCTCTCCAGCATCACCGGCGTGCCCATCTCCCCCAGCAAGGCCATCGTGGGCGCCAACGCCTTTGCCCATGAGTCCGGCATTCACCAGCACGGCGTCATCGCCAACGCCCAGACCTATGAGATCATGCGCTCCACCGACGTGGGCATTCCCCAGAACACCATGGTCCTGGGCAAGCACTCCGGCAAGCACGCTCTGCGGGAGCGGCTGGAATCCCTGGGCTACACCATCTCCGACAGCCAGCTGGAGGAGATCTTCGTCCGCTTCAAGGCCCTGGCCGACAAGAAGAAGTCCATCACCAATTCCGACCTGGAAGCCCTGGCCCTGAACCGGCGCCGCAACGATGTGGGCGGCTGGCAGCTGCGCAGCCACGTGGTCAACGTGGGCGACGGCCTGCCCAACACCTCCTGCATCAAGCTGGAGCGGGATGACGAAGTGAAAGAGGAGGTCGCCATCGGCTCCGGTCCTCTGGACGCCTCCTTCAAGGCCATCAACCGCATCACCGACATGGATGTGAACCTGGAGAGCTTCAGCCTCAACGCCGTCACCGACGGTGAAGACGCCATCGGCGAGGCGGTGGTGAAGATCAGCCACGACGGCGAGATCTACACCGGCACCGGCATCTCCACCGACATCATCGAATCTTCCATCCGCGCCTATATCAATGGTATCAATAAAGCCGCCGCGGCCACGTGGCAGAAGGAGGCTCACGCATCATGAGCATGACAATGACACAAAAGATTCTGGCAGCCCACGCCGGGCTGCCGGAGGTTCGGGCAGGACAGCTGATCCAGGCCAAGCTGGACGTGGTCCTGGGCAACGATATTACCTCTCCCGTAGCCATCAACGAGTTTGAAAAGGCAGGCTTCCACAGTGTGTTCGACAAGTCCCGGGTGGTGATGGTCATGGACCATTTCGCCCCCAACAAGGACATCAAGGCCGCCACTCAGTGCAAGCAGTGCCGGACCTTCGCCAGGCGGTACAACCTGGACCACTATTACGACGTGGGACAGATGGGCATTGAGCACGCCCTGCTGCCGGAAAAGGGCATCATCGCCCCCGGTGAGGCCTGCATCGGCGCCGACTCCCACACCTGCACCTACGGCGCTCTGGGCGCCTTCTCCACCGGCGTAGGCTCCACCGACATGGCCGCCGCCATGGCCACCGGCCAGACCTGGTTCAAGGTGCCCTCCGCCATCAAGGTCAACGTCACCGGCGCCCTGAAGCCCTATGTCAGCGGTAAGGACGTGATCCTCCACCTGATCGGCATGATCGGCGTGGACGGAGCGCTGTATCAGTCCCTGGAGTTCTCCGGCCCCGGCCTCAAGAACCTGTCCATCTACGACCGGCTGACCATCTCCAACATGGCCATCGAGGCCGGCGCCAAGAACGGCATCTTCGCCGTGGACGACGTCACCCGGGCTTATGTGAATGAGCGGGTGGACCGGCCATGGACCGCCTATGAGGCGGATCCGGACGCGGAGTATGAGCGGGTCATCGAGCTGGATCTGAGCCAGATTGACTGCACCGTGGCCTATCCCCACCTGCCGGAGAACGCCCACCGGGCCGCGGAGAGCGGCGATGTGACCATCGATCAGGTGGTCATCGGCTCCTGCACCAACGGTCAGATCGCCGATATGGCCGCCGCCGCCGAGATCCTCAAGGGCCGTAAGGTGGCCCCCGGCGTGCGGGCCATCGTAATCCCCGCCACTCAGAGCGTGTACCGTCAGTGCATCGACCTTGGCTACACCCAGATCTTCCTGGACGCCGGCTGCGCCGTGTCTACTCCTACCTGCGGACCGTGCCTGGGCGGGTACATGGGCGTCCTGGCCGCCGGAGAGCGCTGCGTCTCCACCACCAACCGCAACTTCGTGGGCCGCATGGGCCACGTGGACAGCGAGGTTTACCTCGCCTCCCCGGCCGTAGCCGCCGCCAGCGCCGTCACCGGCCATATCACCCATCCCAAGGAGGTCATGGAAGCATGAAGGCACAGGGAACTGTTCACAAATACGGCGATCACATCGATACCGACGTCATCATCCCCGCCCGGTATCTGGCCACCCAGGATGAAAAGGAGCTGGCCAGCCACTGCATGGAGGACATCGACACCTCCTTTATTAAAAAGGTACACGACGGCGACATCATGGTAGGCGGCTGGAACTTCGGCTGCGGCTCCTCCCGGGAGCACGCCCCCATTGCCATCAAGGCCAGCGGCATTTCCTGCGTAATTGCCAAGACCTTCGCCCGCATCTTCTACCGCAACGCCATCAACATCGGCCTTGCCATTCTGGAGTGCCCCGCCGCCAGCGACGGCATCGACGACGGCGATCAGGTGTCTGTGGACTTCGCCACCGGCGTCATCACCAACGTCACCAAGGGCACCACCTTCCAGGCCGAGCCCTTCCCTCCCTTCATTCAGGAGATGATTGAAAAGGGCGGCCTCATGGCCTCCATCAAGGGTTAAGGAGGATGCGGATATGGAACGGACCATCGCACTGATCCGGGGCGACGGCATCGGCCCGGAGATCATGACCCAGGCGCTGGCGGTGCTGGACGCCGTGGCCGCCAAGTTCGGCCACCACTTTACATACCTGGAGGCGCCCATGGGCGGCGCCGCCATCGACGCCTTCGGCGTCCCCCTGCCGGAGAGCAGCCTGAAGACCTGCCTGGAGGCGGACTGCACCCTGCTCTCCGCCATCGGCGGCCCCAAGTGGGACACCATTGACCCAGCCATCCGGCCGGAGAAGGGCCTGCTGGCCCTGCGCTCGGGTATGGGCCTGTACGCCAACCTGCGGCCGGCCCGGCTGATTCCCCAGCTGCGGGCGGCCAGCCCCCTGCGCACCGACATTGTGGACCGAGGGCTGGACTTCATGGTGGTCCGGGAGCTGATCGGCGGCGCCTACTTCGGTGAGCACCGCACCTGGGAGGAGGGCGGCGAGGCCTGCGCTTCTGACCTGATGGCCTACCGGGCCCATGAGATCCGCCGGATTGTCCGGGTGGGCTTCGAGACCGCTATGAAGCGGAGTAAGCGCCTTTGCTCCGTGGACAAGGCCAACGTGCTGGACTCCTCCAAGCTGTGGCGGAAGATCGTAAACGAGATGGCCGCCGACTACCCGGAGGTGGAGGTCCGCCATATGTACGTGGACAACTGCGCCATGCAGATCGTCCGGGACCCCAGCCAGTTCGACGTGATCGTGACGGAGAACCTCTTCGGCGACATCCTCTCCGACGAGGCCAGCCAGATCACCGGCTCCATCGGCATGATCCCCTCCTCCAGCATGGGCGACGGCACCCGGGGCCTCTATGAGCCCATCCACGGCTCCGCCCCCGACATCGCCGGGCAGGACATCGCCAACCCCATCGGCATGATTCTGGCGGCCGCCATGATGCTGCGGTACAGTCTGGATATGCCCGCCGAGGCCGACGCAGTGGAGGCCGCCGTCAGCGCCGCCCTGGAAGCCGGGGTCCGCACCGGCGACATCGCCGAGCCGGGACAGACCTCTGTGGGCTGCGCCGCCATGGGTCAGGCCATAGCGGCGCGGATCTGAGGGTCTTGTCACTCTCTCCGATTTTTTCCCGGTGCTCTGGCGAAATTTCGTCAGGCGCTCCAAAAATTCTGCTGTTTTTATTTTTTCCATGTACTTTTGAAGGGGCGGCGTGTATAATGAGGGTCAACCAGCAGACATTTGTTTGCAAGTCACCGACAGTGGAGGGCTTCACGTTCTATGATGATGACTCTGATTACCATGATCGCCATTTACATTATTCTGGTTCTGGTAGGCTTGATTACCAAGAAAGAGAATAATGCGTCTGGTCATGCTTCAGAGTTCGCTGGGAAGCCCGGATGTACTGCATCCGCCTTTTAATCTTTATTCCAACAGCCAACTCAAAACGCCTGTGGCCCGACAGCGGACCACAGGCGTTTTTTCATTTTCCCCAACGGCTCCTGAGGCTGCACGACAAGTCAAGAAGGAGGAATGTTCTATGGAAATTACCGGCGCTCAGATCCTGGTGGAAGGATTGCTGCGGGAAGGCGTGGAGAAGATTTTCGGCTACGCCGGAGCCACCATCTGCCCTCTGGCCGACGTGCTGCGGGCCACGCCCCAGCTGGACTATACCCTGGTGCGCAACGAGCAGAACGCCGGCCACATGGCCTCCGGCTACGCCCGGGTCACCGGCAAGGTGGGCGTGTGCATCGTCACCTCCGGCCCCGGCGCCACCAATCTGCTTACCGGCATCGCCACCGCCTACATGGACTCCATTCCCCTGGTGGCCTTTACGGGACAGGTGCCCTCCAACCTCCTGGGCCGTGATATCTTCCAGGAAGTGGACATTACCGGCGCCGCCTCCCCCTTCTCCAAACACAGCTATCTGGTCAAAGATGCGGCGGACCTGCCCCAGATCATCAGCGAAGCCTTCTACATCGCCTCCACCGGCCGGCCCGGCCCGGTGCTGATCGACGTTCCCATCGACATCCAGCAGCAGGTGGTCCAGGACCCGGTCTTCCCCGACCAGGTCCACATCCGGGGCTACAATCCCAGCGTCCGGGGCAATGACAAGCAGATCACCCACGTGGTGGACGCCATTGCCGCGGCGGAGCGACCGGTAATCTGCGCCGGCGGCGGCGTGTTCCTCTCCAAGGCGTACCTGGAGCTGGAGACCTTTGCCGCGCGGACCCGCATCCCGGTGGTGACCACCATGATGGGCCTTTCTCTTCTGCCCACGGACCATCCCCTGAACATGGGCATGATCGGCACCCACGGCAATGTCTGCGCCAACAAGGCCCTGGCCAAGTCGGACCTGCTTATCATGATCGGCACCCGGGCCGCCGACCGGGCCATCTTCTCCCCTGAGGAGATCCAGCGGCGGATGCCCTCCATCCACATCGACGTGGACCCGGCGGAGATCGGCAAGAACATCCAGACAGAGATCCCCCTGGTGGGCAACGCCCGGGTCATCCTTCAGCAGCTGCTGCAGCGGGACCTGACCACTCACTGCGCCCCCTGGCTGTCTCAGCTTCGTGAGCGCCGGGCCCAGGAGCTGAGCCGGGAGTATCCTGTCAAAGAAGGCTGCGTGTTCCCCGGCCGGCTGCTGCGTCTGCTGGGGCAGAAACTGCGGCCCGACGCCGCCATCTGCGTGGACGTGGGGCAGAACCAGCTGTGGGCCTGCAAGCACCTATGGCTGTGTGGAGGACGTTTCCTCACCAGCGGAGGCCTTGGCACCATGGGCTACGCTCTGCCCGCCGGCGTGGGCGTGAAAGTGGCCGACCCCAAGCGGCAGACCGTGGTCATCTGCGGGGACGGGTCTTTCCAGATGTCCATGAACGAGCTGGCCGCCGTCCGGGCTCGGGACATGGATTTGAAGATCGTGCTGATCGACAACGGCGTGCTGGGCCTGGTGCACCAGATTCAGAACCGAGCCCCCTACCACGGCTCCTTCGGCGTCACTCTGAACGGCAGCCCCGACTACGCTGCCATTGCCGCCGCCTACGGGATTCCCAGCATTGTGCTGGAGGACGAATCCCAGGTGGAGGAAAGCCTGGACCGCTTCCTGAACCAGCCGGGCAGCTGCCTGCTGATTGCCCGAGTGGACCCTGCCGCTACTACCAACGACTGACCGTAAGGAGGTGCCACTATGAAACAGACCATCTCCGTCCTGGTGGAGAACCAGGCAGGCGTGCTCAACCGCATCACCAGCCTTTTCTCCCGCCGGGCGTTCAATATCGATTCCCTGGCCGTGGGCGTCACCGACGACCCCTCCATCTCCCGCATCACCATCATC
>CATZYY010000098.1 GCA_958426425.1 uncultured Oscillospiraceae bacterium | reverse complement strand
GGTCGTCGCCGCCGAACTGCATGTTGCAGCCCACGGTCTGGAACATGTGGTAGAAGTCGTAGGACTGCATGATCATATAGTTGAACTCCAGGAAGCTCAGTCCCTTCTCCATCCGCTGCTTGTAGCACTCGGCCCGCAGCATGTTGTTGACGGAAAAGCACGCGCCCACCTCCCGCAGAAGCTCCACGTAGTTGAGCTTTAAGAGCCAGTCGGCGTTGTTGAGCATCATGGCCTTGCCCTCGCCGAACTCGATGAACTTACTCATCTGCTTTTTGAAGCACTCGCAGTTGTGCTGGATAGTCTCCGGGGTCATCATGGAACGCATGTCGCTGCGGCCGGAGGGGTCGCCGATATAGCCGGTGCCGCCGCCGATCAGGGCGATGGGCCGGTTGCCGGCCATCTGCAGCCGCTTCATCAGGCACAGCGCCATGAAGTGGCCCACGTGGAGGGAGTCGGCGGTGGGGTCGAAGCCGATATAGAACACGGCCTTGCCGTTGTTGACCAGCTCCCGGATTTCTTCCTCGTCAGTGACCTGGGCGATGAGGCCCCGGGCCTTCAGTTCTTCGTAGATCTGCATAGTTATCTCTCCTGTTCAAAAGTATTCGGAACAGAATCAAAACCCTCTGTCCCGGTGGGGACAGAGGGCGAATTTGTGTTCGCGGTACCACCTCTGCTTCGCCGCCCTCTCACAAGGTCGGCCTCACGCCGTGCCATCACACGGCCGCGCGGTAACGGGCGCTCCCGGAGCACGCCTACTGGGCCGGTGGGCCGTTGGGGTGCCAGCTCCAAGGTGTATTCGCCGCCGTCCGCTCTCCCCTTTTCACCGTCCAGGGGCTCTCTATGCAGCATCGTGGCGGGTACTCCTCCTCTTCCTCGCTGTATACGGGCAGGATTATACCGGATTCGGGCCCAAATGTCAAGGGTTTCAGGGCGGAAGGGCCCCCCACCGGAAAGCGCTCCGGCACTGACCCCGTGTCCCGCCGGGGCAGTCCGTCCTATCTCCAAAAGTTCTCCTCAGAGTCCGGCAAAGTATCCGTCCCCCGCCTCTGCAAAGCCAACAGGGGGAGCTCCCCCGCTTTTCTTGGAAAAATCCCGTGGGGCGGGTCTTTCCGCTCCGGGGCCTTACAGCCCCTTCAGCTCGGCAACTTCTGCCTCCGTTAAGTACCGCCACTGCCCCGGCGGCAGATCGCCCAGTTCCAGAGTATGCTCCCGGACCCGGCGCAGCCGCTTGACCTTCAGATCACACCGGGCGCACATGCGGCGGATCTGCCGGTTTTTCCCCTCGTGAATGGTGATCTCCAGCTCCGCGGTCTTCTCCCCCTGCCACAGGCACCGCACCCTGGCCGGGCGGATGGGCTCTCCCCGCAGGTCCCGGATGGCGGCGAGCTTTTCCGCCGCCCCTGCCACCGGACCGTAAACCTGGACGCGGTAGGTCTTGTCCACCTCATGGCTGGGGTGCAGCAGACGGGCGGTCAGGGCGCCGTCGTTGGTCAGCAGCAGCAGTCCCTCGGAATCCAGGTCCAGCCGTCCCACCGGGTACACCCGCACACCCGCGTCCGCCGTCAGCTCCGCCACCGTGGGCCGGCCCTGCTCGTCGGAGAGAGTGGTCACGTACCCCCGGGGCTTGTTCAGCATCAGGTACACCCATTTTTCCGGTCCCTTCAGGGGCGCGCCGTCCACCAAGATCTCATCCCGGTCCAGGTCCGCCTTCTGCCCCAGCCGGGCGGTCTCGCCGTTGACGGTTACCCGTCCGGCGGTCAAATAGTCCTCCGCCGCCCGCCGGGAGCAGACCCCCGCGGCGGACAGCAGCTTTTGCAGTCGTTCTTCCATCGTTCTCTCCCTTGTTATCGGGGCAGTCCCCGCTGCAGCAGCGCCATGGCGCTCTCCACGCCGGGGGGCACGTCGGCGGCGCAGACCAGAGCCACCCGGCCCACCTCCGCGCCATCCACGGTGAACACGGCCTCTCCCGCCGCCGTTCCGGCGGTCACCGGCGCTGTCAGGGGGCCGGACAGCCGCAGCTCCGTCTCCAGCGTCTCTCCCTGCGCCAGGGGCCACGCAAAGCCCTCTGCTGCGGCAAGGGGCACCGTGTCCGATGCGCCCCCCAGCACTGGCGCCGTGTCCAGAATCTCTCCCGGCACGGCGGCCCGACAGGCGGGATAGGCGGAAAATCCATATTCCAGCAAACTCTCGTGGTCCGCCCAGTCGTTGCCGTCCTGGAGGGTCACGGCCACCAGCCGCTGCCCATTGCGCTCCGCGCAGCTGACCAACGTCCGGCCCGCCGCCTGGGTATACCCGGTTTTCAATCCGATGCAGCCCTCCACCAGGTTCAGCAGCTTGTTGTGGTTGGACATGGTCCGGCCGCCGATGGTGACGCTTTTGGTGGAGGCGATGCGGACCAGCGTCTCATTGTTCACCGCCGCGCAGGCAAGGCGGGCCATGTCCCGGGCGGTGGAATAATGGTCTTCATGGTCCAGGCCATTGGGGTTTGCGAAGGAGGAGCCGGTCATGCCCAGCTCCTCCGCCTTTTCATTCATCAGCCGGGCAAAGCCCGCCTCCGATCCGGCGATGTGCTCCGCGATGGCCACCGCCGCGTCGTTGCCGGAGCACAGCAGAAGGCCGTAGAGCAGCGTCTCCAGGGTCAGCTCCTCCCCCTCCTTCAGGTACATGGACGAGCCCTCGGTCCAGGCGGCCTCCCGGCTCACCGTCACGATCTCGTCCAGCTCCCCCTGCTCCAGAGCCACCAGGGCCGTCATGATCTTGGTGGTGGAGGCGATGAGCATTTTGGCGTCGGCGTTTTGCTCATAGAGCACCCGCCCGCTGTCCACATCCATCAAAATGGCGGAGGAGGCGGAGGTGCTCACCGCCGACGCCTGACAAGGGAAAACACAGCACACCACTAGAGCCGCCGCAAAACAGGCGGTCAATCGCCGGAAAAGGGGTCTCAAAACGCCATCACCTCGCGCAAAAATCAGTGATGGTAGTATACCCCGGTCAGCAGGGTTCTTCCGCCTTCTTTTTGTCGAAATATTTTTCCACTTTCTCAATCACGTCCGGCACCATCTCCACCACCCGGTCCAGGGTGGTGGACGCGGGCACCGCCACCGGCAGCACCCGGGTGGTGCCCCCCTTGATGACCAGGAAGGCCACCGGGTCGATCTTCACCCCGGCGCCGGCGCCGCCGCCAAAGTCCTTGGGCTGGACCTTGCCGTAGTCCCCGCCGCCGCTGCCAAAGCCGAAGCTGACCTTGGAAATGGGGATCAGCGTCACCCCGTCCGGCGTGGTGATGGGCTGCCCCACAATGGTGTTGGTGTCCACCATCTCGTGAATTTTCTCCATGGTGGAGTGCATCAGGTCGCAAAGAGGGGTCTTTTTTTCCATGTTATCCATTTGGAACCATCCTTTCTCCCGCCGTCTCAGGCGGCGTCGCTGGGGGCGGCGGCCTTTTCCGCCTGCTTGGGCGGGTCCGCCTGGTGTTTTTTCTTCCAATCCGACAGCCATCCCAGAACCGGGAGGCCTACCTGCAAAGCCACGGCGATCAGGGTGCCGATCCGCGCCTTGACGCCGATCTCACCCCGGACCCCGGTGACGCTGCTTTCAAAGTCCAATCCAACGTGAATACCGGGGTCCGGAATCTCTATCAGTTTCTCCAGTGCCGGCATCACAGTCCATACAAGGCCGTGGGCCATGCCGTAGGTCTCCGCCCCGGCGGCCGGGTCGTCGGCGGCACCGATGGTGACGGACACGGTCATGGGGTCCACCCGGATGCCCCGCCGTATCCGGCCCAGGGCCTTTTTCAGCGGCGGCCACAGCGCTGCCGCCGCCTCCTTCACGTCCGCCGCCGTCACCTTGGGGAACGTACCCCTGGAGGGGGAAGATTTCTTCTTTTTAGCGGCTTTTTCTGTCTTTTTTTCTGTTTTCTCCTTTTTGGCGGGCGTCTTCTCCTCCTCCCCTGTCAGGGGAATACGGAATGGCCCCAGGCGCAGCACCGCCGAAGTCGGTCCGTCTCCAAAGCGCACCCGGACGCTGATCCGGGTTCGGGCGATCAGCACCGCCAACAGGATCAGGATGCCCAAAATCCACAGCCAAATCACACGGCGGCGCCTCCTTTCCCGATTTTGCTGGGTTTTCCAGCGCTTTCTTCTTCAAAAAAACGGTGCTCAGGGCAGCTCTCCGGTCTCCTCCGCCGCCGGGCCGGCGGTCTCCGGCGTGTCGGCACCGGTGATCTCCGCCTCCTCGGCGGGGTCCACGATCTCGCCGTTTTCATTGATGCGCATCTGCCCCTCGCCGCCCAGGTCCGGCATCTCCGGCAAGTCGTCCAGGCTGTTTAAGTGGAAGGCCCGCAGGAAGTTCCGGGTAGTCCGGTACAGGTGGGGCCGGCCCGGCACCTGGAGCCTGCCGCACTCCTCGATCAGCTTGCGCTCCAGCAGGAGGCCGATGGTGTAGGCGCTGTCCACGCCCCGGATCTGGTCCACGTAGGCCCGGGTGGTAGGCTGGTAGTAGGCGATGATGGTCAGCACCTCCAGGGCCGGCTGACTGAGCCGGGCAGGCTTGCGGATCTCAAAGGCCTTGCGGATCACGTCGGCGCAGTCCGGAGCGGAGCACATCTGCCAGCAGTCCTCCATCCGCACCAGGCGGATGCCGCGGCGATCGTAGGCGTAATAGTCCATCAGCTTCTGGAGCACCTGCTCCACCGTGGGCCGGTCTAAATCCAGGGCCACACAAATCCGGTCGGCCTTCACCGGCTCGCCGGAGGCAAACAGAATCCCCTCGATGGCGGATTCCACTTCTCTCATTTCCACGGGATCTCTCCCCTTCTCATCAGAATTTCAGCTCCTGGGGCAGCTCGCCCTCCTGCCGCACGGTGCAGTCCGTCTCGGACCCGGCCAGATGCAGCACATGGGCCCGGCACAGCTCCAGCACCGCCAGGAAGGTTGCCACCACCTCGCTGCGGCTGCGGTTGCCCCGGAACAGCAGCAAAAACCGGGTGACGCCGTGGCGGCTGAGCCGCTGCAAAATCTCCTTGGCCTTGCTCTCCACCGGGTAGGGCTCGTGGCGGACGATGTCCTGGAAGGCGGACCTGGGCGGCGGCAGACGCCGCTCGGCCCGGTTCTGGATCTCCGCCATGGCCAGCACCAGATCGCCGGGCTGATGGTGGTACTCGTAGATCTTCCCCCGCTCCACCGGCTCCGGGTCCCGGGTCAGGATGTTTCGGCCAAACTCCCCCATGGGGCCCAGGCGCGCCGCCATGGCCTTGACCCGGCCATAATTCTCGCTGCGGCGGCGCTCCTCCAGGGACTGAATCAGGGCCTCCATCTCGCTCTGGGCCTCCTGGTCCTCGATGGACAGGAGCATCCTCGTCTTGATGTACACCAGATGGGAGGCCATGGTCACGAACTCACTGGCCACCTCCAGATCCATTTTCTGCCGCTGCTCCAGCCAGACAAGGTACTGGTCGCAGATCAGCGAGATGGAGATGTCCTGGATCTCCATTTTGTTTTTGCCCAGCAGGAACAAAATCAGATCCAGAGGCCCCTCAAAGTCCTGCATCTCCGCTTCCCGGCCCCGGACCACCTTTTCCAGTTTGAATACGGGGTTTTCCAAAGTCCACTCACCTCAGGCAAAGATCAACGTCACAAAGGCGTTGTAAATCACAAAGATTCCCCGGCTGATGATACCGCCCCCAATGCCGAGAAATGACAATACCAGCAGCAGCGCAAGGCCGTACCGCTCGTAGCGCAGCTGGGCGGCGTACAGCCGGTCCGGCAGCAGGGCCCCCAGCACCTTGGACCCGTCCAGGGGCGGAATGGGGATCAGGTTGAACACCCCCAGGCCGACAGACAGCGGCGCCAAAGTCACCAGCAGGAAGTTGAAAAGCCGGTTCCAGCCGGGCGCGTAAGGTATGTAAAGGTAAATTCCTTTCGCCACCAGCAGCGCCGAAAAGGCCAACATCAAATTACTGACCGGTCCGGCCAGGGCGGTGAGTGCCATGCCCCGCTTGGGATTTTTAAAATAGCGGGGGTCCACCGGCACGGGCTTGGCCCAGCCGAAGCCCGCCACGAACATTAAAAGCAGGCCAATCCAGTCAATATGGCGCAAAGGGTTCAGGCTCAGCCGGTGCATCCGCTTGGCGGTAGGGTCGCCCAGGGCAAGGGCCGCCAGGCCGTGGCAGGTCTCGTGGACCGTCAGGCAGAGAAACACCGCAGCAAGACGCAGGACAGCGTCCCACAGGGAGGAAAAATCCAACGCCTGAAAGAGTTGATGTAGATAGTGCAGCATATTTTCTCCCCGTCATCATAACCTGAAATACAGAGCTATTATACCAGCTTTCGCCCTGCAATACAAGGAAAATCCCCGGATTCCACCCTCTGTCCCGCCGGCATATGCCTGCCGCAGGGGCGGCTGTCCCCAGGCGAAAATCCCATATTCTTTCTTTCCAGGCAAAAAACACGCCCCGCCGGCGGCAGAGCACTGGTATCTTTCGGACACGGTCCACAGGACTCCCTGCCGCTGAACCACGGCGGCCCCCTCCGGGCACAGGGGCGGGGCCGTCAGCGGCTCCGCGTCCCAGGGGGCGGTTTCCTTTGGACTCAGGGGCAAGGGCCCTGGGGCCACACGTCTCAGGCAGGAGAATGCATCACACAAACAGCCCGGCTCCACAGTCAGGAGCCGGGCTTGCAATCCGTCTGCATCACGCCTCCACGGCGGGTTCCTCCGCGGCGGCGGCCACGGCCGGCGACAGGTACGCCAGTGCATCGGAGGCCGTGATGTGATTCTGGGCGAGGAAATCGGAGAGTTTCTGCACGTCCTCCTCCCGCTTTTTCTCCAGGATGACCGCCCGCTGCTCCTGCAGGGCCGCGATCTGCCGGTCAATCTTTTGCAGCTGTTCGTCAACACTGAGAACTTTTCTGACGCCTCTTGGCATAAAACAACGCTCCTTTGGCTTCAATGTAGTTTGGACAACCTTAAGGTAATTCCAGTATATCCGCCGGAAGGAAAAAATATGCAAAAATCGATGGAAGACCAGCAGAAACATCCATTGTTTCAGCTGCTTGCCGGAATGCATCTGCCCCGGAAGGGAGGAAGCGGGGCGGGCCCGCCCACGCCCTCCCGGCGTCTCCCATCCCCGCCGGACGGATACCGTCCCCGTCCGACACAAAACCGGAGCAGAACCGTCCCACATCCGCCATTTTCCGCCTTCTCCACCAAGGGAAAGAAGCTCCCCCCTTCCGGAAACCTCCAAAAAAGGGGCCGATAACCGGAAAACTCCTGCAAGAACGGGCCGAATTCCGGATGGAAATACAAAAAAGAGCCCGGGGGAACGAATTCCCTCGGGCCCTTTTTGGGGTCTCCTCCATCGCGCACAAACCGACAGGCGAAGCCCGGCGATTTCATGGTGTTTGCCTGCGGAAAAAGCGCAGGGACGCCGCGCCCGCGGCGGTCATCGGGAAGAAGGAAACGGAGCGGGTGCATCTGCACCCGCTCCTGTCGGTTCTGTATGAGAGGCTCAGCCCTTCACCATGGAGGCGATCTCCTCGGCGAAGTTCTCCTGCTTCTTCTCGATGCCCTCGCCCTTCTCGAAGCGGACGGCGTCCTTGAAGGCGACGCTGCCGCCCAACGCCTTGGCGGCGGAGGCGATATACTTCTCCACGGTCATGGAGTTGTCCTTGACGAACTCCTGCTGCAGCAGGCAGTTCTCAGCATAGAACTTGTTCAGCTTGCCCAGAACGATCTTCTCCCGGACGGCCTCAGGCTTGGAGGCCATCTTGGGATCGTTGGACATCTGGACCATCATGATCTTCTTCTCCTCGTCCAGAACGTCCTGACCCACCTGGGACTTGTCCCAGAAGCGGGGGTTCAGGGCGGCGATCTGCATGGCCACATCCTTGCCGATCTCCTCCACCTTATCGGCGGAGAGGTCGGTGGTCAGGTTCACCAGCACGCCGATCTTGCCGCCGGCATGCACATAGGGAACGGACACGCCCTCAGCAAAGCGGGCGAAGCGGCGGACCTTGATGTTCTCGCCGATCACCAGGACCATCTCCTGCTGCTGCTGGGTCACGGTCAGGTCGGTGCCGTTGTACTTGCACTCCATGAGGGCGTCCAGGTCAGCGGGATTCTCCTTGGCCACGGTGGCGGCCACGCCCTTGACGAAGTCCACGAACTTCTCGTTCTTGCCCACGAAGTCGGTCTCGGCGTTGACCTCGACCACCACGCCCACGCCGTCGATGACGGCGGCATAGGCCATGCCCTCGGCGGCGATGCGGCCGGCCTTCTTGGCGGAGGCGGCCATGCCCTTCTCACGCAGCCACTCCACGGCCTTGTCCATATCGCCGTCGGAAGCAGTCAGCGCCTTCTTGCAGTCCATCATGCCCACGCCGGTCATCTCGCGCAGGTTCTTCACATCTGCGGCAGTAAAAGCCATTTTCGATTCCTCCAAATATTAGGTTATCAGGCGTCCGCGCCTGAAAGAAGCGTCTTGCTTACTGAGCGTCCTCAGCGGCCTCGGCGGCCTCCTCGGTCTGCTCGCCCTGCTTGCCCTCCAGCACGGCGTTGGCCATGATGGAAGAGATCAGCTTGATGGCGCGGATGGCGTCGTCGTTGCCGGGGATCACGTAATCGATCTCATCGGGATCGCAGTTGGTGTCGGCGATAGCCACAACGGGAATGCCCAGCTTGTGGGCCTCGGCGATGGCGTTGC
>CATZYY010000097.1 GCA_958426425.1 uncultured Oscillospiraceae bacterium | reverse complement strand
GCTGGTTGGGGCGGTTGGTGGGGATCTCGATGATGTCCAGATTGTAGATGGTGCCGAACTCCTCCTGCTCGGTCATGGCCGTGCCGGTCATGCCGGACAGCTTGTCGTACAGGCGGAAGTAGTTCTGGAAGGTGATGGTGGCCAGGGTCTTGTTCTCACTGGCCACGGTCACGTGCTCCTTGGCCTCGATGGCCTGGTGCAGGCCGTTGGAGTACCGGCGGCCGAACATGAGACGGCCGGTGTACTCGTCCACGATGATGACCTCGCCATCCTTCACCACGTAGTCGATGTCCTTCTTCATGACGCCGTGGGCCTTGATGGCCTGGTTGATGTGGTGGGAGAGGGTGGTGTTCTCCGGGTCGGACAGGTTCTCCACATGGAAGAACTCCTCGGCCTTGGCGATGCCCCGGGCGGTCAGCATGGCGGTTTTGGCCTTCTCGTCGACGATGTAATCGGCATCGATGTCGGTGTCTTCTTCCTCCTTGTTGTCCACCTGGATGACCACCTGCTTTTTCAGGCGGGAGACGAACATCTCCGCCATGTCGTACAGCTGGGTGGACTTGTCGCCCTGACCGGAGATAATCAGGGGTGTCCGGGCCTCGTCGATCAGGATGGAGTCCACCTCGTCCACGATGGCGAAGGCATGGCCCCGCTGGACCAGCTCGGAGGAGTAGATGCACATGTTGTCCCGGAGGTAGTCGAAGCCCATCTCGTTGTTGGTGCCGTAGGTCACGTCGGCGGCGTAGGCCTTCTGCCGCTCAGGCGTGGTCAGGCCATGGACGATCAGGCCCACTTTCAGACCAAGGAAGCGGTGAACCTTGCCCATCCACTCGCTGTCGCGCTTGGCCAGGTAGTCGTTGACGGTGACGATGTGGACGCCCCGGCCCGTCAGGGCGTTGAGGTAGGCGGGAAGGGTGGCCACCAGGGTCTTGCCCTCGCCGGTCTTCATCTCGGCGATACGGCCCTGGTGCAGCACGATGCCGCCCACCAGCTGGACCCGGTAGGGCCGCAGGCCCAGGACCCGGTCCGCAGCCTCCCGCACGGTGGCAAAGGCCTCCGGCAGGATGTCGTCCAGGGTCTCGCCGTTTGCAAGGCGCTCCTTGAATTCGGCGGTCTTGGCCTGGAGCTGGGCGTCGGTCATGGCCTTGTACTCGTCGGCCATGGCCTCGATTTTATCCACAATGGGATAGATGGATTTCAGCTCCCGGGAGCTGTAATCTCCAAAGAGAGTTTTAATCAGACCCATGTTTCTGACTTCCTTTCCTATTTCAGGCGCCCCGGTGAAGGAGCGCCGGAATTCAGCCGCCGGAAGGGCGGCAATATCGATATCATCGGCGGGCGGCTATAATTAGAATAAGTAAGCGTCCGCTCAAAAGCAAAAGTAGCATACCACACTTGCCGAAGGAATGCAAAGAAAAAACGCCTTTTCCGAAAAAAGTTCACAAATCCACCGGGAAAACTGCCAAAATTCCCGGACGGATGGGGGCTTTTCCACCATATTTCCGGCAAAAGGGACAAAAACCGGGCCGCCCTCCACGGACGGCCCGGCACAGGGCGGTCAGGATTCCGCAGGCTCCAGCTCCGTGTCCAGCAGCATCCGCACCCGGCTCTCCACGGTGCCCTGCCCGGTGGAGGGGTCAAAGTCCACCCCCACGATCAGGCACCCGGGCAGCTTGCGCTGGAGGGCGGCGTACTGCCCCCGGGCGCAGATATGGCCCGGCAGGCACCCGAAGGACTGGCAGCACAGTACCTTGCGGTACCCGGCGTTGACCCAGCCCACCATCTCCGCCGCCATGAGCCACCCGGCCCCCAGGGCGCAGGACATGGGGGCTAAGCCCCGGGCCTGCTCCTTCAGCTCCCGGTAGGGGGGCAGGGCGGAAAAGCCCGCCTCCCGCAAAATAGAGAGCATCCGCCGCTGGGTATGGCCCAGCCAGGCGCCCAGAAGGCGGCCGCCCAGCCGCACGGGCGCCGGCCATACATCCAGGTGGGTGTCAATGTAGTAGAGGGTGTACCAGCTGATGCCGTTTACGCCCACCTCACAGCCGTGGGCTTCCAGATACGCCACCAGATCCCGGTTGCCCAGGCGGCAGTTTTTGGTGTAGATGTCTCCCGTCATGCCCACCTTTTGCAGGGGCCGGTCCGTTACCGGCACCGCCTGAAAATCCGCGGCCATCTGCCGGCACCGGCGGAGGATGCCGAAGCCCGTCAGGTTCCGCCCATGGCGCAGGTCCCGGCTCAGGATCTCCAGCCATTTTTGCCGCAGGTCCTCCGTCTGCCCCGAGACCGCCTCCCGGGGGCGGACCTGGGCGGTCATGGCGGACAGGGTGTCTCCCCAGAACAGGGCGGCTCTTGCCCGCAGGGCCATGGCGGGCCCCACCGGCAGGGCGGCGCTGCGCTCAATTCCACGGACGTTGAGACTCAGCAGCGGCACCTGGGAAAAGCCCTCCCTGTCCAGTACCGGCCGCAGCATCCGAATGAGGCAGGAGCCACGGCAGGCGTCTCCCGCCTGGGCCACCAGCACGCCGGTGCGATGGAGATCGTATTGCCCGGACCGCAGGGCGGTGAGGATCTGCCCTGTGATGAGGACGAAGGGCACGCACAGGTCGTTGTGCATGTGCCGCCGGCCCAGGTGCTCCAGCTCCCGCCAGTCTCCTTCCAGCAGCACCGGCTCCCACTGCCGGGAGGCAAAGGCCCACCGCAGCAGAGGATAGTGTGCATCCAGCAGGGACGGAATCAGCAGCGTCCGTTTTTCCGCCATGGGCTTCACCTCCTTTTTTTCCAGCATACCGGAATCCAGTTGGCGATACAAGGCGGAAACGGTTACAAAATCCCCTTGGAGAGCCCTTGCCCGCGGAGCCGATTTGTGCTAAACTGACAAAAAGAGCCGCGCCTGTATGGGCAAGGCTGAAATTTGAAGGAGGACTCCCCATGAAGCTGAGCTTTTTCGGCGCCGATCAGTGCGTGACCGGCAGCTGTCACTGTCTGGAAGTGGGCGGCAAGCGGATTCTGGTGGACTGCGGACTGCAGCAGGGCCGGGATGAGGTCTCCAACGAGGAGTTCCCCTTCGCGGCGGGCAGCATCGACTTCGTTCTGGTGACCCACGCCCATATCGACCACTCCGGCCGGATCCCCATGCTGATCAAGCAGGGGTTCCAGGGCCGCATCCTCACCACCCGGCTCACCGCCGATCTGCTGGAGATCATGCTGCTGGACTCCGCCCACATCCAGGAGTCCGACGCCGAGTGGAAAAACCGCAAGGGCGCCCGCTCCGGCGCGCCCCACGTGGAGCCTTTGTACACCATCGAGGACGCCCAGCGGGTGAACGAGTTCATGACCACCTGCGAGTACGGCGAGACGGTGGACCTCTGTGAGGGCGTGAAGGTGGAGTTCGTGGACGCCGGCCACCTGCTGGGCTCCGCCTCCATCATCGTGGATGCCACCGAGGGCGGCGTCACCAAGCGATTAATCTTCTCCGGCGACATCGGCAATGTGAACCAGCCCATCATCCGGGACCCCACCCTCCTGACCGGGGCGGACTATGTGGTGATGGAGTCTACCTACGGCGACCGCAACCACACGGAGGTCTGGAGCTACACCGACGACTTGGCGGCAATTATCGACGAGACCATCGCCAAGGGCGGCAACGTCATCATTCCCTCCTTTGCCGTGGGCCGCACCCAGGAGCTTTTGTACTTCATCCGGGAGATCAAGGATGCCAAGATGGTCAAGAGCAACCCGGACTTCCCGGTGTACATCGACTCGCCCCTTGCCAAGAAGGCCACCACCATCTTCACCGGCAACCTCCACGGCTACCTGGACGAGGAGGCCCTGGAGCTGGTGCAGGACGGCACCCACATGTTTAACTTCACCAACCTCCGCATGACGGAGACCAGCGAGGAGTCCAAGGCGCTGAACCTGGACCCCACCCCCAAGGTCATCATCTCCGCCTCCGGCATGTGCGATGCCGGCCGCATCCGCCACCACCTCAAGCACAACCTCTGGCGGGAGGAGTGCACCGTGGTATTCGTGGGCTTCCAGGGGGAGGGCACTTTGGGACGCAGCCTTTTGGAGGGCACCAAGAGCGTCCGGCTCTTCGGCGAGGAGATCGCCGTCCATGCCAAGATCGTCAACTTCCAGGGGCTTTCCTCCCACGCCGACCGGGACCACCTGCTTGCCTGGATTCAGTCCATCCAGGCCCCCAAACCCCAGCACGTGTTTATCGTCCACGGCGACCGGGAGGTGGCGCCCTACTTCGCCAAGAGCGTGGAGGCACTGGGGTTCACCACTCACGCCCCCCAGTATACGGAGGTCTATGACCTGATCGCCGACACCATGTTGGAGCGGGGCTATCTGCCCGAGCGCAAGGCCAGGACTGTGGCGGGCACCCGGGCCAGTGCCGCCTACGAGCGGCTGGTGGCCGTGGGCAACCTGCTTATGGAGTCCATCAAGCGCTCCAAGGGGCGGGACAACAAGTCTCTGGCCCGCTTTGCCGACCAACTGCGGCAGCTGCTGGAGAAGTGGGAGGCATAAGGACAGGAGAGAGGAGCCGCTATGGAAAGCAACAGGAAACGGCGTGCGCTTGTCAGTTTGCTGGTGGCTTTTCTGCTGGCTGCCGGCGCGGTGTATACCGTTCCCCGCATGGAGCTCTCCGGTCTCTCCGGCTGCACGGCGGAGGGCGTGGCGGAGTTCAACGCCGGGTGTCAGGAGGGGGAGCCCTGCCTGCTGGCCTCCGTTCACATCCGGTGGCATAACCGGGGGCTCCTGCAATGGATGCTGCCCTATACCATTGAGAATATCACGGTCTGCGATATGGACGGCCATCCTCTGGAGGAGCAGCCGGACAGCCTGGTGTATGACTTAGCAACCACCAACATTGGTCCCGGCGCTGGACTTTACGAGAATCGGCAGGCGCTGCTGGAGGACTATGCCGGGGCGGACCTGAAAGAGCTGCCGGCGTCGTTTGTGGCGGGCAGCCGGGAGCTTGGCGCCCTGGTGCTGGTGGAGCAGCCCCTGACGGAGGACGCCGGGGGATGGCAGGTAAAGGTGGAGTACCGCCTGCTGGGCCTGCTTCCCCAGTCAGCGGAGGCCACACTCTTTACCGGCATCGGCGAGAAAGCATGACGCAATCGCCTTGATCGCGGCCCGGCTCAGCGCCGGGCCGCCCCAGTCAGCGAAAACGGGGGGAACTCATGGAACTGCGGATGTTAAATGGAGCGGAAAAGCCGGCGGCCATGGCGCTTTGCTGGCGGGTGTTTTTGCAATTTGAGGCGCCGGACTACCCGCCGGAGGGCGTAGAGGCGTTTCGGTCCTACATCGAAGATGAAGAAAAGATAAGCGCCCTGACGGCGCTGGGGGCCTTTCACGGGTCGGAGCTGGTGGGCGTACTGGCTGCGGAGGGAAATCATGTGGCGTTATTCTTTGTAGACCCTGTCTATCATGGCCGGGGCGTTGGCCGGGCTCTGCTGGAGCGGCTTTTGGATGAGCGTCAGAATGCGACACTGACGGTCAATGCAGCTCCTTACGCTGTGGAGATCTACCGCCGTCTTGGCTTTCACCCAACGGATCAGGAGCAGCTGGCTCCGGATGGTATCCGGTATCGTCCCATGGAACGATGCCCCAGTGTGGATGCGGACGGCTCCCATGCCCCTACCGGCCTCTCCATAGACATCTCCACATAAGAATACCCCGCCCCACCGGGGCGAGAAATCAGAGGTTTCCCTATGGAAAAACTGCGTCAAGATCAAATCTACACCGGCACGGTGGAGGGCTACTCCAGCGACGGCTACGGCATCGTCCGCCTGGACGGGGCCGTGGTGTTCGTCCCCGGCGCGGTCCGGGGCGAGACGGTGGACATAAAGATCACCAAGGTGATGAAAACCGCCGCTTCCGGAAGGATCGTGAAAATCCACGCCCCCTCTCCGGAGCGGGCGGAGCCGGAGTGCCCCTATTACGGCCGCTGCGGCGGCTGCGACTTCCAGCACCTGACCTATCCGGAGGAGCTGCGGGCCAAGCGCCAGCGGGTTCAGGATGCCATCACCCGCCTGGGCGGGTCCCAGGTGCAGGTGGAGGAGATTCTGGGGGCCAGGGACCCCACCCATTACCGCAACAAGAGCCAGTACCCGGTGGGCGCCGACGGCGCCATCGGCTTTTTCCGGGAGCGCAGCCACCAGGTGGTGCCGGTGGAGCGGTGCCTGATCCAGCCTGAGGCCGCGGACCGGACCGCCGGGGCGGTGCGGTCCTGGATGCGCCGGTACAGGATTGCTCCCTATGACGAGACCACGGGAAAAGGTCTGGTGCGCCATGTCTACGTCCGGGTGAACCGGGCGGGGGAGAGCCTGTGCTGCCTGGTGGTCAACGGCAAGGGCGTGCCCCGGGAGCCGGAGCTGGTGGCCCTGGTCCGGGCGGCGGCGCCGGGCACCGTGGGCGTTTTGATTAATTCCAACACCCGCAAGGGCAACGTGGTTCTGGGGGACCGTTACCGCACCCTCTGGGGGCAGGAGTATCTGATGGACACCCTGCGGGGGCTGACCTTTAAGCTGTCGGTGCCGTCTTTCTACCAGGTGAATCCGGCCCAGACGGAGGTCCTCTACGGCAAGGCCCTGGAGTTTGCTGCCCTGACGGGAGCGGAGATGGTGCTGGATCTGTACTGCGGCATCGGTACTATTACCCTCTGTATGGCGGGCTCCGCCAAACGGGTCATCGGCGCGGAGATCGTGCCGGAGGCCATCGAAGACGCGGAGGAGAACGCCAGGCGCAACGGTATCGAAAACGCGGAATTCTTCTGCGGCGACGCCGCCGACGTGGCTGCCCGGCTGGAGGCGCAGGGCCTGCGGCCCGACGTGGTCACCGTGGACCCGCCCCGAAAGGGCCTGGCGCCGGAAGTCATCTGCTCCGTGGCGGCCATGGGTCCGGATCGGGTGGTGTATGTGTCCTGCGACCCGGCCACCCTGGGCCGGGACGTGAAGCTGTTTGCTGAGGCCGGATATGTTCTCCGCCGGGCCTGCGCCGTGGATATGTTCCCCGGCACCCGCCATGTGGAGACGGTGGCGCTGCTGGAGCGGGCGGCGGAGGCGGGGAGCCTGTCGGATCAGGCGTAAAAACAGCGGAAAAATCCGCGCCGGCGGCTTTTCTTTTCCCGCCGGCTGTGGTACAATGACCTCACTTGGACCGGCCCCGGAGCTGCGGCCCGGAGACGCCGAATACGGAATGGGAGGCGGAGACGATGATAAACAGCTTGTTCACAGCGGGGGAGCGGTACCTCAAACGCTGCAAATGGTGGGATATCGCCCTGCTGAAGGTGTGCCTGTGCGCCATGGGCGTGCTGATCGGCCTGGCGGTGCCGGGGCGGCGGAAGCGGACCGCAGCCTGGACGGCCTCGGCGCTGTTTGTGGTGACTTATATTCCCCTGATGGCCCGGTTTTTGCAGGATCTGCTGGGCCGGCGGACCCCCATCGAGGACATCTACCCGCCCGATGTGGATCTGACAGAGGACATTCCCGTAGCGGCTCCGTAAGGGAGTTGTAAAATGCGGGAAAACGGTGTATGATAAAGGCACCAAATGAATTTTAAGGAGAACATCCGGAACAGGAGGAGCCCCCTATGAGCAAAACTGCACGCATGGTCATGAAGATCATCGGTGCCAGCCTGGCCCTGGCGGCCTTCGTCTGCCTGCTGATCGGCGGCTGGCATGATCTGACGGTCGGCTGCTGCGGCGTGAAGAGCCGGCTGAGCCGGAAATTCAGCTCTGAGTATGACGATTACGCCGACGAGGATCTGTACGAGTAAACAACGCAAAAACACAAGGCCCCGGGCCGTCGGAAAGACGGCTCGGGGCCTTGGACTGTTTAGAACAGGGGAGAGCGGGAAAAAGATGGCGCCCTCCGGGGACTTTCCTGCCGCCTGGGGGCGGCGGGGAAGCTGGGATGGAAAATGTATCGCCAGGCGTCGGGGGGCCCTTTTTCCCTGCGTGAAATTTTTTTGGAAGGGGACGACAGATGCCGCCGCTTTCCGACGGATTCCGGCATTTTTGCACAAAAAACAGCCGGGGCAAAAGCCCCGGCTGTGCACGCTGCCTCCTTGACAGGAGAGAAATTCCATGGTAAAATAAATCGCTTATGTGATGATGGCGGATAGTTCGCCATTCTTCATTACCTGCTGTTAGCATAGCACGGTTCCCGCAATATTGCAAGAGCAGGTAACAATATTTTCAACAACAGCACCGGGCGTATCGAATGCGCCTGGGGGCCTGCGCCCCTCCGAAAATACCATGTGCCGCCGCCGGGCAGGACGGCGGCACGGCAGAAAGGTGAATGAGAAGATGGCCAAAGACAAGCTTTACGGAAAGACCCTTCGTAAGAACTTTGCCCGGTATGAGGAAACCATGCCCATGCCCAACCTTCTGGAGATCCAGAAGAAGTCTTACCAGTGGTTTTTGGACACCGGCCTGCGGGAGGTGTTCGCCGACGTGGCGGCGATCACCGACTACCAGGGCAATCTGGAGCTGACCTTCATCGACTACAAGATGGACGAGGCTCCCAAGTACGATGTGGAGGAGTGCAAGGCCCGGGATGCCACCTACGCCGCTCCCCTGAAGGTGAAGGTCCGCCTGCGCAATAAGGAGACCGAGGAGATCAAGGAGCAGGAGATTTTCATGGGAGACTTCCCGCTCATGACTCACTCCGGCACCTTCGTCATCAACGGCGCCGAGCGCGTGGTGGTCTCTCAGATCG
>CATZYY010000096.1 GCA_958426425.1 uncultured Oscillospiraceae bacterium | reverse complement strand
TGCGGCTGCTGGAGGGAAAGGTCCAGGTGTATCTGCCGGACCTGAAGTACGCCCTGCCGGAGCCGGCGGAGCGGTACTCCGGCGCGGCGGACTACTTTCACTGGGCCAAGACCGCCATTTTGGAGATGTACCGCCAGACGGGGCCCTATGTGATGGAGGACGGGCAACTGAAGCGGGGCGTGTTGATCCGCCACCTGCTGCTGCCGGGAGAACTGGAAAACACCCGCCGCTGCATTGATTGGGTGGCGGAAACCTTCCAGCCGGGGCAGGTACTGTTCTCCCTCATGAGCCAATACACTCCGCAACCCGGTGCGGTGGGGAACCTGGCCCGGCAGGTAACCAGGGCGGAATACCGGGCGGCGGTGCAGTACATGGAAAACTGCGGCATCACCGACGGCTACACCCAGGAGCGTACCTCCGCCAGGGAGGAGTACACCCCGGCGTTCGACCTCTCCGGCCTGTAACCAAATCTTTGCCGCAAGGAAGGTTTTTCTGAACCTACGAACAGCGAAAAAATACCGGAAAGCGTCACAGTGACGCTTTCCGGTATTTTACTGGGCATTTCCTTTTGGAGCCTTAAAAATGCACTTTGCGGCAGGTCCTTTTTTCAGCGGCAATCACTCTTCCTCCCGGTCGCCGCTGCCCAGCCTGCGCAGGGACTCCAGGGCCTCAGAGAGCCGGCCGAAGCTGCGGGCGGTGGGATTGCCTCTCAGGATGCGCATGGCCTGACGGTAAGTCCGCTCGGTACGGGTGCGAATGGCAGCCTCCCGGTCCCGGAGCTTCTCCAGCGCCTGATCGATTTCGGCCAGGCGGTGTTCCAGGGCCTCGCCGGTGAGCTGGCTCTCCAGGCGGGCCCGATGGGCCTCCAGGGCCTGGGCAATATTCCGCAGGGCCTTCAGCTTGGCAGCGGTACGGCGGCGCAGGGCCTCCTCCACAGCCTCCCGACGGCGCAGTTTCCGCCGGGCCTGGGCCTCCTGACGCTGGCGGTGTCCCGCCTCCAGGCGCTCCTGCAGCAGCAGTTTCTCCACTTCAGTCTTTTCCCGGAACCGGCGCAGGTCGTCTTCTGCAAAAGCAGAGGCCACCTCCACCCGGCGGGCCAGCCGCCGCAGCTCCTCGTTCTCCTCCGTGAGCCGGGTAAGGATCTCCCGCAGATCCAGAGCCGCCTGGGTGGAGCGGACCACGTCCACAGTAAAAGCCGCCGTCAGGGCCAGAGCCGCCGGGTCCACCAGGAAGTCCGGCACCCGGACCAGCAGCCGTCCCACCGGCGGGTGGAGAAACCGCACCAGCAGCACGGAGAAAAAGCCCCATGCAATGGAGCTGGACAGGCAGATGTGGCCGTTGAGATTGAACCGCTTTTTGGAATAATCCCAGTAGCGAACCTTGAACAGCCGCTCCATCACGTCGCCGGTGACATACTCCAGGGCTGTAGCAGCAATCATGCCCAGCAGCCACACCAGCCACAGGTGGTCCTTGGCCGGCAGCGTCACAAATAAAATGAGGATGGCACCGCTGCCGTAGATGGGCAGCAGGGGACCGTGGAGGAATCCCCGGTTTACCCACTGGCGGCGGCAGGCGGAGACGTAGCAGCTCTCCCAGACCCACCCCAGAAAGCAGTAGAGGAAAAACAACAGGACCCACTGGCCCGCAGTGTAGATATGCATATCGGCTCCTTTTCCAAAAGGCCCGCCGCCCCGGAAGTCCGGGACGGCGGGCTCCAAATGACTGTACGCAAAAAAGCAAACTCAGTGTTCCTCGCCGCTGTGGGCCAGCTCCTCCTGGAGCTCTTCCTCCTGAAGAACCCGGACCCGGATCTCCAGCACCCGGCGGTGGTCCACCCGAGTGACAGTCACATCCAGTCCCTGAGCGCGGAAGTGGTCCCCCACCTGGGGCAGGCGGCCCAGCTCCTGAATCACCCAGCCGGAGACGGTGCTGGCGTCGCACTCGCCGTTGAGAGCGAACAGATCGTACA
Source organism: uncultured Oscillospiraceae bacterium (assembly GCA_958426425.1). GTDB lineage: Bacteria > Bacillota > Clostridia > Oscillospirales > Oscillospiraceae > Oscillibacter. The sequence goes on along the minus strand of CATZYY010000096.1, from coordinate 6,864 downwards.
AATCCGTCAGGTCCGCGCCGGCGGCAATGAGATACGTACCGTCCTCCTGCTTGCGGAAGGACTCGATCACCTCGTCGTGCTCATCCCAGATCTCACCCACCAGCTGCTCCAGAATATCCTCCAGCGTCACCAGGCCCTCGGTGCCGCCGTACTCGTCCACCACAATGGCCATGTGGGTCTTTTTCTTCTGCAAAATCCTCAGCAGGCCGCCCAGCTCGGCGTTGGCGGTGGTGTAGTGAACTGGGGTGACGCAACCGGAGATTCCCTCCTGACCGCGATAGCGGGCAGCGTGGAAATCCTTCTCGTGGATGACGCCCACAATGTCGTCCACGTCTTTGTGATACACCGGCAGACGGGAGTAGCCGCTCTCGGCAAAGATGGCGGCGATCTCGTCCATGGTGGCGGAGTCCTCCACGGCCACGATATCCACCCGGGGCGTCAGAATGTCTCCGGCCTCCAGATCGCCGAACTCAATGGCGGAGCGGATCAGCTGGCTCTCATGCTGGTCCAGGCCGCCCTCGTTCTCCGCCTCAGAGACCATGGTAATGAGCTCCTCCTCCGTAATGCCCGGGTCCCCGGAGGGCCGAAATACCAGATTCAAAAGCCGCTTCCACTGGGTAAACAGGAAGTTCAGCGGCCGCAGAATCACCAGCAGCACCCGCAGCAGCGGTGCGGAGAACATGGCAAAGGACTCGGCGTTTTCCTTGGCGATGCTCTTGGGAGAAATCTCGCCGAAAATCAGCACCACCAGGGTCAGCACCACCGTGGAGATAGTGGGACCGTACTCCTGAAACAGCTTGGTGAACAGCACCGTGCCGATGGTGGTGGCAGTGATGTTGACGATGTTGTTGCCGATGAGGATAGTAGAGATCAGGCGATCAAAATCCTCCGCCAGAGACAGGGCCAGGATGGCCTTGTGCTCTCCGGCGTCCGCCCGGTTCTTCATACGAATTTTATTCATGCAGGAAAAGGCCGTCTCCGTGGCGGAGAAATAGGCCGACATCATCACCAACAGGGCAATGGCCACGATCATACTGATACTGGAACTGTCCATGGGGGAAATCATCACTCCAAAACAATTAAAATTTCAGGAAAACGCGAAAAAGGGCAGTCTGACCCCTTGGGGTACAGCTGTCCTTGTACAACAGATGGATACTGACTGAATCTCAGGTTGGGCAGGCGACGGAGGTTGGTCCACGCGCTTTCACGATTCCCTTCTCGGCCATGGTGGCCGGATATTTGAGCAGTATCATACCATAGTCCGACCGAAAAAGCAAGTAAAGGTTATGAAAAGCCTCCTTCGCAGTGGGAAAAACAATCCGGGTCTGCCGCCTGAAAGCGGCAGACCCGGTCACTGAAATCACATGAGGGTGTAGAGAATTTTGGCCATCTGGCCCCGGGTAATGTTGGCCTGTGGCTTAAAGGTGCCGTCGGCATAGCCGCTGAGCACCCCCTGGGCCACCATGGTCTGGATATAGAAGGAGGCATAGCCCGGCACAGAGGCGGCATCTGTGAAGGTCAAGTCCGCCATGGCGTAGCCCTTTTCCTGGGTGCGGCCGATCATGCTGGCGGCCTGAGCCCGGGTCAGATTGGTGCCGGGGTTAAAGTACAGCTTCCCGTCCGCTCCGGTAGTACCGTTGATGACACCCTCAGTATACAGGGCCTTAACGGCGGTGAGGGCGTAAGCCGGAATGGCGGCTGTGTCGGCAAAGGGCGGTGTAACGGCAGCGTAGTCGCTGTCATTCAATCCCAGATATCGGTACAGCATGGCGGAAAACTCCGCCCGGGTGATGTACTTGTCAGGCCGAAAGGTACCGTCGGTATAACCGTTGGTGATACCGGCGTTGTAGAGATAGTCCACCTGCGCCGCCGCCCAGTAATCCTGGGTATCGGTGAACACCGGCGTCCAGCCGGCGGCGGTGGGCACGTCGTAGGAGGCCCGGCCGATGTTGCCGGAGGTGTCCCGGGCGGTGACGGTAACCCGGTGGGGCTTGCCGTCGGAGATCAGGGCTGTGGTCAGCAGGCCGCTGCCCTCGTCATAGGTAAAGCTCTGCTCCGCCCCGTCCCAGGTGACGGAGACGTTGGCCTGGGCGGGGATGCCGTCCACGGCGTCAGAGATCACAGCGGTCAGCGTCTCATCAATTGCGGTCAGGGTGATCTGGGGCACCTGGGTGTCCGCCGTTCCGGAGGCGGTGGCGGTGATCTGGTCGATATAGACGGTGCCGGTAAGTGCGGCGCTGTCGGCGCCGCTGGGGGCGGTAATCTGCAATCCCCGAATTCCGAAAGAGCTGCCGGACATGGGGACGGTCACCTGTTTCCAACCAGTAAAGTCCAGAACGGCGATTTCCTGCGCCAACTCACTGCCGGAGCCGTCGCTGTACAGCAGGGAGAACACATTGCCGGAGCCGTCTCCGTAGACCCACATGTGCAGGGCGGTATATGTCTTTGTATCGATACCCGTAGTCTTCGTGGCCTTCCACTGGGCGGTATAGGCGCTCTCCTCGGCAAGAGTATAGTCCACCTTGGCGGAGCCCTTGCCCATGCGGACGGTGTCGGCGCTGTGGTTCAGGCTGAAGTCCATCTGGTCGCCGCTGCCCCGGAAGATGGTGGTGGTACCCTCAAAGCTCTCCACCTCCATGACACCGCCGGCGGACACAGCGCCGCTGGTGGTAACGGTGACGGGAATGGTCACACTTCTGCCGCCGGCGGAGACCGTGATGGACCCGGTGCCCACAGAGGCGGCAGTGAAGACGCCTTTCTCGTCCACAGTGCCGATGTTGCTCTCCACGGTCCAGGTAAAGGCCTCCGGGTCCGCCTTCAGGGCCTGGTGCTGGTACACGGCGGAGGCGGTCAAGGCCGTGGTAGTACCCAGATTGACTGTCAAAGAGGTAACGGTGTTGGAGCTGCTGTCCCGGACGGCGATGGAGTCCGGAGTCTCGATGGCGTGGACCACCGTGGAGCCCTCGCCGCTGCGGTTATACGCAGTGACGGTGATATCGCCGCCTCTGGAGGGCGTAGTCAGAATGTTGCCGTCCAGGTCGCCGCCGTCGGCTTCCAGGTCGAAGTCCGCGTCCATAGGGATGTAGTTGGTGTCCACGGCGGCGGCAGAGATGGTCACCTTGCTGCCGGCTAAAACATAGTCATTGTCGGCGCTGACATAGAAGTGGCTCAGCCGCCCGGTGGGCTCATTGGTGGCCACCAGGAAAATGTGGTTGCTGACGGCGCGCTCGCCGCCGTCGGAGGGGATGTTTGCGGTAGAGACTGTGGTCTCGTCCGGGGCAGTGATCGCCAGGGTAGTGGAACCGCCGCCATCCAGGCACAGGGCGGTGACACAGCCCAGCTCAATCATCCGCTGGGCCACCTGGGTCATGGAAGCACCGATGGAGTGGCCGGACTTGCGGCCGTCGATGGTGTAGAGGACCAGGGTCCCGTCGCTTTTAACGCCCACGGCAGTCCGGGGGTTGACACCGCTGGGCAGGCCGGAGACCACGGAGCCGTATTCCACCAGGGAGTACAGTGCGCCCACGGCATACTCTACCTCGTTCCAGGCCTCGTCGGCGGCGGTGAGGGTCAGGGTAATGGTCCCTCCCGGCTGCAGGCCCCGCAGGGCGCCGGTATAGTACACATCGGAGAGGTTGTTGGCGGAGAGCACCACCTGGTCCTCTCTGATGGCGGTGGCGGCAGTAGCCTCGACGATCTGCTCCACTACCAGCGTGGCGGTGGAGCCGATGGAGAGCTCTCCGTCCATGACGGTGCACACCACGTCCACGCCGGGCTCGGTATTTCCAGTGGTATGGGCGCTGTTAAAGTCATATGTATAGAGGTAGATTCCGCCGGAGGACACCCGGGCCTTGTTGACGCCGGCGATGGTGCGGACCACCTGGGTCATATAGCCGGTGCCGTCATCCATCAGATAGCCCAGATCCGCGGAAACCTTCACTCCCGGCTTGCCCAGCACGGCGGTACCGTCGGAGCGGAAGCCGATGGCGTAGTATCCGGCGTCGCTGCTGAGCAGCTCCCCCTCCGATACCACGATGCCGATGGGCAGCCCGGTGGAGGTGTTGTAGAAATCGCCGTTAATGCCGGCCACCACCCGGTAGCCTTGGGCCTCCAGCGCCTGGGCGGAGGCAGAGACCGTGGACCGGCCCGTAAGGACGCCGCCGAAGGTAATCATGGGCGTTACGTATTCATTGGGGCTGTATGTCACCAGGTTCTCCGTCCGCAGGTCGGAATAGGCGCTGCTCCAGAACACATTGGTGGACAGCTCCGTCTGCTCGTTGAGCAGGGTGTCCTTTGTCGTCAGGTCCTCGCCCAGGGCCTCGGACGCGGCGGCGCTGATCCCCAGGGTCCAAACCAGGGACAGCGTCAAAACAACGGAAAGTGTCTTGCGCAGGAATCGTTTCATAGCGTGCCTCCAGATCTCAAAAGGGGTTGGTCTACATAATCCTATACAGAATAGCACAAAGTGCCGGGAAAGTAAATCCCAAACCGGAAACAAAAAATGCCCAAGTCAGCCGTCATTCCCCAGCTTTACCACCGTTTCCTTCTTCGGACGGCAAAGCGGCGAAAAAAGTTCCTCCGGGAGAGAAAAAGGGGTTGGACTAGGGTCGCCGGTGTATTACAATGGAGAAAACCCCTGACGCCCGGCCATCCGGGCGGAGAAAGGAGAGGTTCTATGATCGTCACTGTGGACCCGTCCCGCTGCATCGGCTGCGGCATGTGCGCGGCAGCGGCGCCGGAGGTGTTCCGGGTGGAGGGCCGCGTATCGGTGGTGGTGGCCCAGCCGACCTCCAGGTCGGAGGAAAACCGGGCCTTCGGCGCAGCCAACGGCTGCCCGGTCAACGCCATCTCGGCAAAGCGGTAAAAAAGCGGGCGGGCTTTCCTTCGGAAAGCCCGCCCGCTTTTTAGTTGCGTCTTCCAGCGTAGTTCGTCCCCTCAGTCCAGCCGCACCCGAAAATCCCCCCGGGCGGCAGCCTCCGCCCTTCGGCGCTTGTCCTCCGCCAAGGCATCCAGCATCCGGCCGATGATCTGGTTGGACACCAGAAAGCCCGCCGGCGTCAGGTGCCAGAGGCCCCCCTCCTCCACGGCGTAGCCCGCCTGGGCACACTGCTCCAAAAAGGGCGTGAAGCAGGAAAAGCGCCGGCGGAACCGGCTCTCAAACGCCCTGGGGTCCAGCCCCCGGACCGTCCGCAGGCCCAGCATCACCCACTCCGTGTCCCGGTCCATAGGCGGAATGGCCTCCCGCTCCGACAACATGGGCTCCCCAGCCCGGACGCCCCGGATATACCCCTCCAGGTCCCGCTCATAGGCGTACCGGACGCCGCCCAGGTCCGAGTGGGCGCCGGGGCCGAAGCCGGCGTACTCCCCCAGGGTCCAGTATTTCAGGTTGTGGCGGGATTCCCTGCCGGGCTTTGCGAAGTTGGAGATCTCGTACTGGGCGTAGCCCCTTTGCCCCAGCGCCTCCACAGTCTGGAGGTACATCTCCGCCTGGGCCTCGTCTCCCGGCAGGTCCGCCGTCTCCCGCCGGGCAAAGAGAGGCGTCCCCTCCTCCACTTTCAGGCCGTAGCAGGACAGGTGCTCCGGCCCAAGGTCCATGGCGGCGGTCAGGTTCTCCATCCACCGCTCCGCCGTCTGGTGGGGCAGGCCGTAGATCAGGTCCAGGGACAAATTGTCGAAGCCCGCCTTCCGGGCCGCCTCCACGGCGTCGGCGGTCTGCCGGGGGGTGTGGACCCGACCGATTTCCTCCAGCTCCGCCCCGTTGGCGGACTGCATCCCCAGGGACAGGCGGTTGAACCCGGCCCTGCGGAGCTTCTTCAGCTCCTTCCGGTCCCCGGCGGAGTCGGGATTGGCCTCCAGGGTGATCTCGGCATTCTTGTCCACCTGAAACCGCTTGTGTACGGTCTTCAAAATCTTCTCCAGCCGCTTGGCGCCCAAGTAGCTGGGGGTCCCGCCGCCAAAGTACACCGTATCCACCCGGTAGCCGGCAAAGTAGGGGGCCTGCTCTGTCAGGTGGGCACACAGGGCGTCGGCATAGTCGTCCATCCGCCCCTCCGCCCCGGATAAGGAGTAGAAGTCGCAGTAGGCGCACTTGCGCTTGCAGAAGGGAATGTGGATATACAGTCCCAGTGGCTTTTTCTCCGTTGCGGCATATCTCATGACGACGTCCTCCCTTGTTGCTTCGCTCAACCATGATACCCTCTTCCGCTCCGCTTTGCAAGGCGCATATTCCTTCCGCCGCCGGGAAATCCTATGGAAAACATTTGAAAGAGGGCACGATCATGGATATGACTCCCAAGGAATACAAGGCCTATGTGCAGCAGAAGGCAAAAAAGTCTCCCATTCTCCGGGACACAGCCTTGGCCTTTGTCATCGGCGGCGCCATCTGCGTTCTGGGCCAGCTGATCCAGAACGGCTGGTCGTCCGCAGGACTGGACCAGGAGGCAGCGGGCACCGCCACCTCCTGCTCCCTGGTATTTCTGTCGGCGCTGCTGACGGGTCTAAACCTCTACAACAAGCTGGCCCGCTTCGGCGGGGCGGGGACCCTGGTGCCCATCACCGGCTTTTCCAATGCTGTGGTCTCCCCGGCCATGGACTTCAAAAGCGAGGGCCTGATCACCGGCATGGCCGCCAAGATGTTCTTGGTAGCGGGCCCGGTGATCGTCTTCGGCACCACCGCCAGTGTAGTCTATGGTGTGATTCTGATGCTGCTGGGACAGGGCTGATCGGCCCCTCATATGGGCAGCGCCCCCAGTGCTTAAGCACTGGGGGCGCTCAGCGTGCCGAAAAGACCTTTTCGGCACGCTGAGCAAGTTTTTTGAACTTTTAGAAAGTTTCAAAAAACTTATGATTGAAAACGAAAGAAAC
>CATZYY010000095.1 GCA_958426425.1 uncultured Oscillospiraceae bacterium | reverse complement strand
TGGCCTTCTCATTGGTCGCGGCCTTCATATCATGGGGATGAACGCCGCCAAAGAACGCTTGTGTCATTGTCTTCACCTCATTTTTACTCCTTGATAGCGGCCACAACACGGTCACAGCCCCATCGCCGGTGGGGAGGGACCGGAAGTCATGGCTCGCACTACCACATACTGCGCTTCATTTTACACCCTTGTTTAAAAAATGTCCAGACTGTGAACGACGTTTTTTTCGGAAATTCCCCGGTTTTTTCTGGGGCTTTTTGTGATTTTGCACATTTTTCGCACATTCTTTACTGCTTCCTCCTCTGCCTGTTCCCTCTCTTGTCTTTTCAGGGAAAGCGTGCTATGCTGTTCTACACCACCCGCCGCGGCGGGACTTCAAGAAACGGAGGCTCAGGGCCATGATGCCACAACTGATCGACCGTAGGCGGCTGAAGGCCGACACCAGGGAGCTGCTGCGCTCCGCTCAGGTAAACCCCAAAGCCATGACGGCATTGTACCTGATATTGATCTTGGTAATGAATCTGGCGGATTCTCTGTCGGGCGGTATGGGCAGCAATCTGGTGGGCACCTTTGTCTCCGTCCTGGCTTTTCTGCTGACTTCTGTGCTGGAGGCGGGCTTTGCTCTATACTGCATGGCCGTCCGCCAGGGACAGCGGGCGGAATTTGTGACACTGTTTGACGGGTTCTCCTTTGTGGGCAAGGTGATTGGCCTGAGCCTGCTGCGGACCCTGTTCATCGTCCTCTGGTCCATGCTGTTCGTGATTCCCGGCATCGTGGCCAGCTACCGCTACCGCTTTGCTATGTACAATCTATGCGAAGATCCGGAACTCAGTATTCTGGAAGCCATGGAAATGAGCAAACAGCAGACCATGGGCTACAAGGGGCAGCTGTTTGTGCTGGACCTGAGCTATCTGGGTTGGGGCGTGCTGTCTTCTCTGCCCAGCCTGATTCAGGTTGGCTATCTCTATTTTCTAGTCCTTCAGGACCCCTATACCTACATGGCGAATCCGGAGGCGCTGCTGTCTGCCGCGGCCTTCTCCCTGGCCGTTTCCGTGGGAACCTGGGTGTGGGCCATCGCTGTGCAGCTATTCTACCTCCCTCACTATCAGTGTGTGGAGCTGGGCTATTTCGACATTGCCAAACGGACCTCCGGCGTAGGCGCGGGAACCCGTACCCCGGACCAGGACGAATGGAATGGCTGGAACGGCGGCAACGATCGTCCCGGCGGTCCTGACGACCTGGGCGGCTACTGATTTGCATTCACGGGCAATTCTCGGCAGCTACATTGCTTTCTCATTACGGAATGGATTTGAAAACGGCGGGCGGAGCAAAAACTCCACCCGCCGTCTTCCGTTTCTGTTGGAAGTTTTCCGTTACCATCAGGAAACAGGCAGATCCATATCGTCTCCACAGAGCTTCCGCCTAATAGCACTCTCTTTTTTGCACAAATCAGCGCGTATTTCTTGTGCGCTCTGCCGATTGTTTTTCGCAAATTTTGCAGAACCTTTTCATTTCCTCTTTCCAGCAGGTTTTTTTACATATATAATGGGAGGGCGCCATACATAGAATGGATGACCGCTTTTCGGGAGCGGCACAGGAAATGGAGAGGATTGACAACATGGACATTTTTTCCCTCTTTACTCTCTGCGGCGGCCTGGCCTTTTTCCTCTACGGCATGACCACCATGTCCAAGAGCCTGGAGAAGATGGCCGGCGGCAAGCTGGAGCGGATGCTCAAGCGCATGACCTCAAATCCTTTTAAAAGCCTGCTGCTGGGCGCGGGCATCACCATCGCCATTCAGTCCTCCTCGGCCATGACGGTGATGCTGGTGGGCCTGGTGAACTCCGGCGTCATGGAGCTGGGGCAGACCATCGGGGTCATCATGGGCTCCAACATCGGCACCACGCTCACCGCATGGATTTTAGCGCTGACCGGCATCGAGAGTGAAAACGTCTTTGTGAACCTGCTAAAACCGGAGAATTTCTCCCCTGTGCTGGCTCTGATAGGCATCATTCTCATCATGGGCTCCAAAAAACAGCGCCGCCGGGACATTGGCCGCATTTTGGTGGGCTTTTCCATTTTGATGTACGGCATGGAGCTGATGAAGCAGTCCGTCAGCCCCCTGGCGGATATGCCGGAATTCTCCAGCCTGCTGACCGCCTTCAACAATCCCATTCTGGGTGTGGCTGTGGGCTCCATCTTTACCGGCATTATTCAGTCCTCCGCCGCCTCCGTGGGTATTTTGCAGGCCCTGGCCCTGACCGGCTCCATTACATACGGCATGGCCATTCCCATTATCATGGGTCAGAACATCGGCACCTGTGTCACCGCTCTGCTGAGCTCCATTGGCGTCAACCGCAACGCCCGCCGGGTGGCTATCATCCATATCTCCTTCAACATCATCGGCACGGTGATCTGCCTGATTCTGTTTTACGGCGGTAATCTGTTGCTGGATTTCGCTTTTATGGACGCCGCTGTGGGCGCTGTGGGCATTGCCTTCTGCCACACGGTGTTCAACGTGTTCACCACAATCATTCTGCTGCCCTTCTCCCGCCAGCTGGAACAGCTGGCGCGGAGAGTGGTGCGCAGTGAGAATGCCGGCGAGCAGTTTGCCTTCCTGGATCCCCTGCTGCTGCGAACCCCTGGTGTGGCCATCAGTGAGAGTGTCACCATGACCAACCGCATGGGACAGCTGGCTCACGAAACCCTGCTGCTGGCTCTGGAGCAGCTATCCGGCTGGAGCGAAGAGCGGGAGGCGCAGATTCTTCAAAATGAGGACAAGCTGGATATCTATGAGGACCGGATCAGCAATTACCTGGTGGAGGTCTCCCAGCATGGCGTGTCCATGGACGACATCCGCACCGTCTCCCGGCTGCTCCATGCCGTGGGCGATTTTGAGCGCATCGGCGATCATGCCCTGAACATCCAGGATTCCGCCCGGGAGCTCCACGACAAAGACCTGTCCTTCTCCGGCGATGCCGAAGAGGAGCTGAGCGTGGTAATTGAGGCCCTGCAGGATATTCTGGAATGCGCTGTCCACTGTTTCCAGGCAGATGATTCTGCCGCCGCCGGGGAGGTGGAGCCTCTGGAGGAAGCCATTGACCATCTGATCGAGTCCATTCGGGACCGGCATATCCGACGCCTCCAGTCCGGCCACTGCACCATTCAGCTGGGCTTTGTGCTCAACGACCTGCTGACCAACTTTGAGCGCGTTTCCGACCACTGCTCCAACATTGCCGTGTCGGTAATCCAGGAACAGGGCGGCGGTCTGGACAGCCACACCTATCTCCACACCGTGAAAACCGGCAGTTCCTTTGACGCGGAGCTGCGTCGGGACCTGAAGAAATACCGCCTGCCGGAGGAATCCTGACCTGCGGGGGACAAGCATCCAAATACATTGCCTCAAACGGCGTGCAAGCGGACTAGCTCTGGATCTTTTTCCGATCCTATCTGACGGAATGTCTTTTTTACCTCAGCGTGCCGGAGTCCACGGGGGAACACGTCTCCTGCCTACGCCGGTTTTCCGCACCCAAAAAAGCATCATCAAACAAAAAACGCCCGAGGACGGTTTTCTCCGTTCTCGGGCGTTTTCAGGTATTTCAGAAGGTTACGGTCCGGGGCGCCTCGGTAAAGGAGGAGAAGGTAGCCGTAGCCTCCGTCAGTGCGAAGATCAACGTGTTGCCGTCTCCCGGCTGGTACATGCCCTGAAGGGAAGGGTAGGCCTCCAGCATGTGGACCTGGGCCTCGATCCGGGGGTCCTCCACCGCTGCGGCCGCCAGCCGCAGCCACCGCTCCCCGTCAAAGGCGCACAGCTCCACCCTGGGATTGGCAAAGATCTGCCGGGCCACGTCCTTCTTCCGGCCCGTCTGGATGGTCAGTCGGCCGTCGAACAGGTCAATGGTGCCGAAGGGCCGCACCCGGGCCTGACCGCCCTCCACAGTGGCCAGATAGTAGGTCCCGCACTTCTTTAAAAATTCCAGCACTTCCTCCATAAAACTGCCTCCTTATCAAGTTTGGATTTCCTGTTTATCATACCATTTTTGACAGCTCCGGGCAAGAAAAAGGCGCCCGGCTTTCGCCGGGCGCCTGAAAGGGAAATCTCTTACAGATTGTTTTCCAGCACGGAGGTAAATGCCTCGGGAGGCATGACGCCCACCTTCCGCTCAAACTCCCTGCCGTTTTTCAGGAACACCACCGTGGGGATGCTCATGACGCCGAAGCGCCGGGCCAGATCCGGCTCCTCGTCCACGTTCACCTTGCCCACCAGCACCTTGCCGTCATACTGGGCCGCAATGGACTCCACCACCGGGGAGAGCATCTTGCAGGGGCCGCACCAGTCGGCCCAGAAATCCACCATGGCCAGGGGGGCCGCCTCCACGGCGGCGTCAAACTCGGAAGTTTTGAAATGCTGAATTGCCATTGTATTTACTCCTTTATCTCTGAATTTTATGGTTGTTTTATGGCGTATCTTTATGGGTTGTGAAAAATCTTGCCCCAGGAACCGGCACATTATCCCCGCTTGGCCTGCCGCTCCAGATCGGAGACGTAGGCGGCGGCGCTCTGCCCGGCGATCAATCCCTCGCCCACGGCCTTGGCCACCTGGAGGGGTCCGCCGGTGCAGTCCCCGGCAGCGAAAATCCCCGGCAGATTGGTGGCCATACGGCGGTCCACCGCCACGTAGCCCTTTTCCGTCTCCAGTCCGGGGAACAAGTCCGTAGGGGCCAGGGTGGGCCGCAGAATGAACACACAGTCCACCTCCGCCCTTCGTCCGTCGCAGGTGACGGACCGGGCCTTGTCATCGCCCCGGATCTCGCAGTTTTTAGGCCGGTCAAAATAGGTGACGCGGCAGCCGATCCGCTCCAGGAACTCGGCCTCCTGCCGGGCGGAGTCGCTGTAACCCAGCACCGCCACATCCTTGTCCCGGTAGAGCATGCCGTCGCAGGTGGCACAGTAGCTGACGCCCCTGCCCAGAAACTCCGCCTCGCCGGGGAACTTCTTCCCCCGGGCCACGCCCGCCGCCAAAACCACGGCCTTGGCGTTGTACATATCCGGGCCCACGCTGACGTACCAATCCTCCGGCATCCGCACCGAGGACAACGCCCGCCCCGTCACGAATTCCGCACCGGCCTGTTCCGCATGGCGCCGCAAATCCTTTAACAGCTCCGCCCCGGACACGCCGGGCAGGCCGGGGTAGTTGTCCACCCGCTCCGCCGGCCACAGGGGGTTCTCCTTCAGGGGATTGGACACCACCAGAACGCTCCGGCCCCGGGCCCGGGCGTTCACTGCGGCGGACAATCCCGCCGGTCCGCCGCCGATCACCAGGATGTCATAAGACATATGTAGAGGCCTCCTCTCCCATCAGCACCGCCACCACGCCGGCGGCCACCGGCGAGGAGACGCGATAAATGACTTCGTTGCCGCACCGCTCCGTGGACACCACGCCCGCCGCCCGCAGCTTTTGCAGGTGCTGGGAAATACAGGACTGGGACATGCCCGTGGCCTTTTCCATACAGGAGACATTGTGGCATCCCCGGCGCAGCAGTCCGTGGACGATCCGCAGCCGGACCGGGTTGGACAGGGCCTTCAGCAGCTCCGCCCGCTCATTATATGCGATTTGTACCTCCATCCGGCGCACCGTCCTTTCGTCTGTGTTCGCAATATTAGAGTATCATAATGTTCTCATTATAGAAGTAGTTTTTGCAACACTTTCAAAAAATATTTGCGGGCTTGTCACGGCGGGGCCTGGGCGGACTTTGCCGCCTCCGGTCTGCAAAGGTACCACACATCCTCCAGCAGCACCGCCAGGCCCTCCTTCACGCGGCCCACAGGCGTGCCGGGCGGGCAGCAGTTGGCCTGTCCGTTTTTCCGGGGAAAGCTGTCCGTTTCGGAGGAGATCGTCCCCACGATGGCACCCTCCGGGACACTCTCTACCTCCTGGACGGACAAATAGTAGATGGTGCCGTCCCACATCAGGGCGGAGGGGTAGTCCGTCTCCGTGCCGGAGGAGGAAACCGCCAGCCGCAGAAGCAGGGCCAGCCCCAGAGCCAAAAGGGGCAGCAGGACCATCAGGCACTTTTTCATCCCAGCACGCTCCTCTCAAAAAATGGGGGATTTATTTTCAAAGACGAAAAAACTGGGGAAGCGTTTTGCAAAATTTTCAAATTTCATCCGGACAGGGAGGGGGCGGTTGCTTTTACCGCCGGAGTTTGGTACACTTGCCATATACGGCAAGGGGGAGCCGGCGGGTATCCCACCGGCTCCCTATTCAAAAAAGCGGCGGCGCTCCGCTCCAGGGGCGGACGCTGCGCGGAAGAGTCAACTGGGGGCGCCTGCCGCTTGGGGTATCCTATGCGGCGCCGCTCCAGACCGCCACAGGGGCGCAGGGCATGGCCCCACAGCATCAGCTCTTCCAATTTTCAGAAAAGAGGGGTTTTCCATGGTAAAGATCGCACCCAGCATTCTCTCCGCCGATTTTGCAAATCTGGAGCGGGACATCCAGCGAATCTCCACCGCCGATTACGTCCATGTGGACGTGATGGACGGCGTATTCGTCCCCAACATCACCATCGGCATCCCGGTGGTCAAGTCCCTGCGGCCCACCACCACGCTGCCCCTGGACGTGCATCTGATGATCGTGGAGCCGGTGCGGTATGTGGAGCAGTTCTGCGACGCCGGCGCCGACCTGGTGACGGTCCATGTGGAATCCGACACGGCGGAGAACATCCACGCCGCCATCGACAAAATCCACGCCAAGGGCAAGAAGGCCGGCATCGTCCTCAAGCCCAAGACCCCTGCCGAGGCGGCCCTGCCGTACCTGGAGAAGGTGGAGCTGATTCTGGTGATGACGGTGGAGCCGGGCTTCGGCGGCCAGAAATTCATGGCCGACATGATGCCCAAGGTCTCCGCCATCCGGGCCTGGATTGACGAGAAGAACCCCGCCTGCGAGCTGGAGGTGGACGGCGGCGTGGCCCCCGACACCTGCAGGACCTGCATCGACGCCGGGGCCAACGTGCTGGTGGCAGGCAGCTCCGTCTACAAGGCGGAGGACATCCCCGCCCGCATCGCCCAGCTGCGGGGCTGAGGGTATGCCCATGACGGGATACAACCATCTGCCCAGGCTCTCCCTGGGTATTTACCCCACGCCCTTTTACAAGCTGGAGGCCATCAGCGCCCGCTACGGCCGGGAGATCTGGATCAAGCGGGACGACCTGTGCGGCGTGGCTCTGGGGGGCAACAAGGTTCGCAAGCTGGAATACCTGCTGGCAAAGGCCCAGGCCGACGGCTGCGACACGGTGTTCACCACCGGCGGCGCCCAGTCCAACCACGCCATGCTGACCGCCGCCTGCGCCGCCCGGCTGGGCATGAAGGCCGTTTTGCTGCTGAAACAGCGGGGCGTTACGGAGCATCTGGGCAACCTGGTGCTGGACGATCTCTACGGCGCTCAGGTGCGCCTGGTGGACACCGACGACTACCAGGACATCTACCGGGAGATGGACCGGCTGGGTGCGGAGCTGGCGCAGCAGGGCCACAAGTGCTGTCCCATTCCCGTAGGCGGGTCCACGGCCCTGGGTGCCGTTGGGTACGTCCACTGCGTGGAGGAGCTGGCGGCCCAGACGCCCGCGGGGGTGCGGATCGATCACATCGTCTCCGCCACCGGCTCCGGCGGCACCACCGCCGGCCTACTGCTGGGGGCCAAGCGGTTCCTGTCCCAGGCCAAGGTCACTGGCATCGGTGTGGACGACGACCCCTTTGAGTCCATTGTGCCGGAGCTGGCCGCCGGGGCAGCGGCGCTGCTGGGGTGGGGCCTGCCCCGCCGGGAGGGGGACTTTGAAATGGTCTATCATGTGGGTCCCGGCTACGCCGTGCCCAATCCGGAGGACACCCCGTATATCCAGGAGCTGGCCCGGACCGAGGGCATTTTGCTGGACCCGGTGTATACCGGCAAGGCCTGGGCAGGCATGCTGCGTCTTTTGCAGGAGGGGAAGTTCCCCGGAAACGGGGCGCTGGCCTTCGTCCACACCGGCGGCGCGGCGGCGCTGTTCGCCATGGACCTGCCGCAAGCTTAACACAAAGGAGCGTACCATTAACCATGGAATATTTCCCCGCACCTCTTGAAAAACTGGTGGAGCAGTTTGCCCGGCTGCCGGGCATCGGCGGCAAATCCGCCCAGCGGCTGGCCTTCTACGTGCTGGGCCTGCCGGAGGAGGAGGCCCAGGCCTTTGCCGAGGCCATTCTGGACGCCAAGCGCAGCGTCACCTGCTGCCCGGAGTGTCAGAACTTCACCGCCGGGGGCCTTTGCCCCATCTGTGCCTCCCCCAAGCGGGACCCGGCCACCATCTGCGTAGTGGCGGACCCCCGGGACGTGGCCGCCATCGAGCGCAGCCGGGAGTTCAACGGCCGCTATCACGTGCTCCACGGCGTCATCTCCCCCATGAACCACGTGGGCCCCGACGACCTGGCCATCAAATCCCTGGTGGAGCGGGTGGCCAAGGGCGGCGTGGAGGAGGTCATCATGGCCACCAACCCCGACACGGAGGGGGAGGCCACTGCCATGTATATCGCCCGGCTGCTGAAGCCCTTCGGCGTCCGGGTGACACGGCTGGCCTACGGCATCCCCGTGGGCGGCCATCTGGAGTTTGCCGACGACGCCACGCTGATGCGGGCCCTGGAGGGCCGCCGGGACATCTGAGGCAGCGTTTCTTTGCAAGAAACAAGCATCCGGCCTGGAGGCCGGACGCTTCAGTGTGTCGAAAAGTCTTTTCGACACGCTGAGCAAGTTTTTTGAACCTTTAAAAGGTTTAAAAAACTTATGATTGAAAACGAGAGGAACCCTT
>CATZYY010000094.1 GCA_958426425.1 uncultured Oscillospiraceae bacterium | reverse complement strand
CGTCCGCCCCTGCTGGCGCAGGTGGCTCAGGGAGAGATTGCGGACGATAGTCATGATCCAGGCCCGGGGCTTGCCCTGGGTCCGGTATTGCCCGGCGGCGTTCCATACCTGGAGATAAGCGTCGTGGAGCACGTCCTCAGCGTCATGAGGATTTTTCAGAATCGACAGTGCAAAGCCGTACACCGCGGGACGGGTGCGGTGGTAGAGCTGGGCCAGTGCCTCCTGGTCCCCACCGGCGATCCGGGCGATGCACTGGTCTAAAACGGCGTCGTCTTCCGGGGACGGCGCCGCCACAGTCATGCAGAACATGGTGGCTTCCTCCTGTTCACTCTAACAACGGGCCAGAGGCCCGTTTTATTGCGCAATAGGGAACTTTATTTTTCCTTTCCCAGTATATCACCGGCAGCGGCGGGATGAAAAGTGCGAAATGCAACAAAAAAACGGCTGAAAGAAGTTCCGACAGAAGACAAACAAATTTTTAATACGCTCTTGACAGACGGCAATGAGAATGTTATATTAGCGACACGGTTAGTTACTAGACTAATTAACAAATTAGGAGAGGAGGCGGACCGTGCAGTTCACAGAGGACCGGCCCATCTTCCAGCAGCTGGCGGAGCAGCTGGAGGAGGCCATATTGGCCGGGACGTATCCGGAGGAGAGCCAGGTGCCCTCCATTACGGAGTACTCCGTGGCCTACAAGATCAATCCCGCCACGGCCCTGAAGGGCATCAATTTATTGGTGGACGCGGGGCTGCTGTATAAACGGCGGGGCGTGGGGATGTTCGTTGCTCCCGGCGCCCGGGAAAAGCTCCTGGGGGCGAGACGGGAGCGGTTCTATCACGATCACATTCAGCGCACGGTGCGGGAGGCCCGAAACCTGGGGCTCTCGGACGGAGAGCTGATGGCTTTACTGGAAAGGGGTTTGCAGGACCATGGCGATTGAATTTCAACACGTCACCAAACGCTTCGGCGCCGTTACGGCGGTGGACGACGTTTCGGTGACCTTCGGCGGCGACAGGATTTACGGTTTGCTGGGCAACAACGGCGCCGGAAAGTCCACCCTGCTGAACATTCTCACAGGGCGGATGTGTCCCGACGGCGGCACCGTCACCGTGGACGGTGCGCCGGTCACCGGCGACGCGGCCCTGGGGAAGCTGTTTTTGGTGGGGGAGCAGAACCTGTACCCCGACGACATGCGCGTGAAGGGCGCCTTTGACGCGGCGGCGCTGTTCTATCCGGACTTTGACCGAAACAGGGCGGAGGATCTGGCGGAGCAGTTCGGCCTGTCCACAAAACAGAAGATCAGCCGCCTCTCCACCGGCTACGGCTCCATTTTCCGCCTGATATTGGGCCTGTGCGTGAATACTCCCTACGTGCTCTTCGACGAGCCGGTGCTGGGGCTGGACGCCCAGCACCGGGATCTCTTTTACCGGCGGCTGCTGGAATCCTATGCCGAGGAGCCCCGGACCATTGTGCTCTCCACCCACCTGATCGACGAGGTGGCGGACATTGTGGAGCACACGGTTATCATCCGGGCGGGACGCATCCTCCAGGATGCCCCCACGGAGGTGCTGACGGCGGGAGCCTGCACCATCTCCGGTCCGGCTGCCGCCGTGGACGATTATGCGGCGGGGAAGGAGATCCTGACGGAGCGGAGCCTGGGCGGACTCAAGACCGTGAGCCTGCGGCATGACGACGGCGGCACTCTGCCCGCCGGGCTGGAGCGGACCCGGCTGGGGCTCCAGGAGTACTTTATCAGTCTGATGGAAGAGGAGGATCGGAAATGAGCGTGGCGCTGAGTCGGGCGGTCCGATATGGAATCCGGAATTACCTCCGGGCCGCAGGTGTTTTGATGCTGGTGATGCTGCTGATCCCCCTGACCCTGTGGGTCATGCTGGCGGCCCTGGGCGGTCAAGGCAGCAATTTCAACGGCTACTCCCTGTCGGTAGGCGTGTTCGGCCTGGTGCTGGGCATGGTGGGCATCCGGGAGAATCTGCGGATGCTGAACCAGAACGGCGTCTCCCGCCGCACCGCCTTCCTGGCGGAGATCATCTCTCAGGCGGTGGTGGCGGTGCTGGTGTCCCTGGGCGCCGCAGTCATCCTGGCGGCGTACCGCAGTCTTCCGGGCTTTATGGACCGTGTGGAGGTGTCGGACGTGTACCAGATGCTGTACGGAAGTGCGGCTATGGGGCTCGCCGGATACCTGAAATTGGCGGTATTCTCCGCCGCTATGGCCTTTTCCCTGGCGGGGGTGGGACAGTTCTGGTCGGTGCTGTACTGGCGGCTCAGCAAATTCTGGACGGTGACGGTGTCTATTGCCATCCCCCTGGTGCTGATCTTCGCTCCGGCGGCGCTGCTGACCGCCGCGGGCGACTCTGCTGTGGGGGAGGCCATTGTCTGGGCCGCGGCGGCATTTGGCCAATTTTTTGCCGTCTCCGTCTGGAATGGTGTGCTGGTGTTTCTGCTGATCGGCGCGGTGAGTTTTCTTCTCAGCTGGCTGCTGGTCCGCCGGGCAGTGATTCGGAGCGTCAAGTGACAAGTCAAAGAAAACAGGGGAGCGGACTTTCGTCCGCTCCCCTGTTTTTGATGTACGTCTTACAGCATTTTCAGCAGCTCCAGCTGCTCGCCGGAGGGGCCGGTGAAAAACCAGTTCTCCAGTCCGCCGAAGGTATCCGGCATGACTACCTTCTCCGGCGTCAGGAAGGTGTCCACCCCCAGGGCCTTCAGGTCTGCGGCGGCCCGGTCCACGTCGTCCACGTAGATGGCAATGTGGGGGATGACGCCCTCGCCCCCGTGGTCCGCCGCGATCAGCTCCACGATGAAGCCCGCCAGCTCCACCAGGGCCAGTTCGTTGGCCTGGGTGGGACAGACGGGAGCGCGCTGCAGCAGCTTTCCGCCGATGCGCTCATAAAAGGCGATGCTTTTATCCAAGTCCGTCGTATAGACGGCCACATGTCCCAGGCCCTGATAGTGTTCCTTCATTTGAAAATCCTCCTTAAATTATGGATGAGATGACGACTGCTGCTCCGGCAGTTCCCCCGGAATCAAAGCACCCAGCACGCCGCACACCGCCGCGGGAATCAGCCATCCGAAGCCGATGGACGCAAAGGGCAGCGCCTCCAGGAAAGGCAGGGTCAATCCGCCGTATGTGCTCAGAGCGTTCAGCAGGCTGGTGACCAGGGCACCCAGGGCCGCCAGGCGGTATACCCACACCCGCCGCAGCCGCCGGCCCGCCAGAGCCAGCAGAATCAAGACCAGAGTGGGAGGATAGACCACGTCCAAAATAGGGGCGGCAATGGATACGATCTGATCCAGTCCGAAGTTGGACACCACAGCGCTGAATATGCACACCACTGCGGCCACCACACCGTAGCTGAGCCGCCCGCCGGAGAGCTTAGAGAAGTAGGAGGCGGCGGAGCTGACCAGAGCCACCGCCGTGGTGACGCAGGCCAGGGCCACCACGATGGAGAACAGCACCACCCCGGCGAAGCCCAGGAGATTGCGCACGATGGACACTACCAGATAGGTCCGGTTCACCGTCAGGTCGAAGAAACGGGAGGTGGTGACGCCCAGGTACGTCAGTCCCAGATACACCACCAAAAGAGCTGAACCGGCCACGATACCGGCGCCTGCCACCACAGTGAATTTGTCTCCCAGGCCGGTATGGCCCTTCGCCTCGGCACTTTTCAAAACGATGATGCCGAACACCATGGCCGCCAGCACGTCCATGGTCTGGTAGCCGGCCTCGATGCCGGTGGCGGGAACATTTTCCACCAGAGTTCTGGCAGGTACCGGCCCAATGGGATCGATGACGCCCTTGACAATGAGAATCAGCAGTCCCAGCAGCAGTGCCGGAGTCAATACCTTGCCCACAATGTCCACCACGGCGGACTCCTTCACGCACAGCAAAAAGATCACCACGAAGAACAGCGCGGAGAACAGCGCCGGACTGAAGCCGGAGACCAGAGGCGCCAGGGCCATCTCATAGGTGGTGGCCGCCGTCCGGGGGATGGCCAGCATGGGGCCGATGCACAAAATGATGGCGCACATCAGCGCCGTGGCGGGAACACGGCCCAGGGGGCGTGTGATACCGTCACTGCCGCCCTGGCGGAGAATGGCAAACAATGCCAGCAGAGCAAGGCCGATATCCGCCAGATAGTAGCACACAAAGCCCAGAAACCACTGACTGCCGGATTCCAGCCCCAGATAGGGAGGGAATACCACGTTCCCTGCACCAAAAAACATGGAAAACAGGGCGAAACCAATGACAAAGATATCCTTCCAAGTACGCTTCATAGGGACCTCCTTACGTCGCTGAGTTGAACTGGTCCGGCACCCCCTTTGCAAGGGAGGACACTTGGCAGGCCTTCTGCTGTGCGGAAAGCTGATGCTTTTATAAAGATCAACGCTGGCTGTCTTTATTATGTACCATTTGTATTATATCCCATATTGCCCAAAAGGGCAAATGTCATCTTCCGGGAAAGCGGTTTGACAATGGAAATCTCATTTTAAAAATTTTGAGAGAAGGGGAACTTTTTATCATGATCTCCGTCCAAAGAGAGGAAACAAGGGCCATGATGCCCGAAAAACAGACACAGGAGAGATATTGATGAAAAAGAGATGGATGGCCCTGCTGCTGGCAGCGGCCCTGATGGTGAGCCTGACCGCCTGCGGCGGTGGGAAGCAGCCTGTGGAGGAGGAGACCACCCAGGAAGTGGAGCAGACTCAGGAGAATGCCCAGTCCCAGACGGAGGATGCCGCTCAGTCTGACGAGGACACGACGGTGATCGATATTGTGGAGATTGAGGAAACTGCGGAGGAGCCCCAGGTGGGTCAGCGCCCGGCTGATACCAACGAAAAGCCCCAGACCGGCTCCAGCCCCGCCGACACCAACGAAAAGCCCCAGAGCCAGCCGGTGGAGAAGCCCTCTACCGAGCAAAAGCCCTCCGGCAGTCAGAATACCACGGAGCAGAAGCCCTCTGAGGAACAAAAACCGGCTGCCTCCGCTGATTTGGCCGCGTTTGCTTCCGGCCTGGCCACCTCCCAGACCAACTGGCCCGGTATGATGGCATTGGAGGGGGAGATCCTGGACACCTATTATTCCGGCCTCAGCGACCTGTCTCCCAAGCAGTGCGTGGTGCAGATGGCCATGATTTCTGCCTCCGCCGTGGAGATCGCCCTGGTGGAGGTATCCAACAGCGCCGACGTGGATACCGTCAAGGGCATCTTCCAGTCCCGGATTGATTACCAGGTGGGCGACGGGAAGAGCCCCGGCGGCCTTCTCTATCCCGCCTCCGTGGAGCTGTGGCAGAACAATGCCCGTATTGTCTCCAACGGCAATTACGTGATGCTGGTGGTCTTTGAGAACGCCGACGGCGTGGTGGACAGCTTCAACGCCCTGTTCACCTGAGCGGCACCACACAAAACAGCACGCTCCCGGCCATAGGCCGGGAGCGTTTTTGCAAAGCAAGGGGGCCTGCCGAAAGGCAGACCCCCTTGCGGTCGTTTAGCAGAGCTCAGATCTTTACCAGCTCGTATTGGCGGGTGCCCAGGCCAAGCTTCTCCGCGTGCTCCAGGCACACTCTCCAGTCGGTGTCCGGGTGGGCTGCGTGGAATAGGTCACCGCAGTTGCAGTCATAGCCCTCATCAAAGAGGACAGAACCCGGCATGGCGGGCTGAGATAGCACCGCGTCGGCACAAGCCTGATCCAGGGCCACGGGATCGAAAGAGGCGAACATACCCACGTTAGGGGCAATGGGCACGTCATTTTCCCCGTGGCAGTCGCAGTTGGGAGAGATGTCCATGACCAGGGAAATATGGAAACAGGGACGACCATCCACCACGGCCTTGGTATACTCAGCGATTTTCTTGTTGAGGATGGCCGGAGCTTCGTCGTCCTTGGAGGCAATGGCGTCCTTGGGGCAGATGGCCAGACACCGGGCGCAGCCCACGCACTTATCGGTGTTAATGGTGGCCTTTCCATCGGGGCCGAATTCCGGCGCGCCGTGAGCGCAGATCTTGGCGCAGGCCCGGCAGCCGATGCAGTGCTTTTGCTTGACAAAGGGCTTGCCGGAATTGTGCTGCTCCATCTTGCCGGCCCGGGAGCCGCAGCCCATGCCGATGTTTTTCAGGGTGCCGCCCATGCCGGCCTGTTCATGACCCTTGAAGTGGGTCAGGGAGACGAACACATCCGCGTCCATAACGGCCCGGCCGATCTTGGCGGCCTTCACGTACTCGCCGCCCTCCACGGGCACCTCCACCTCGTCGTTGCCCTTGAGGCCGTCGGCAATGATGATGTGGCAGCCGGTGGAGTAGGGGGTAAAGCCGTTGACATAGGCAGATTCGATGTGGTCCAGAGCGTTCTTCCGTCCGCCTACATACAGCGTGTTGCAGTCCGTCAGGAAGGGCCTGCCCCCCTGACTTTTCACCAGGTCCGCCACCACCTTGGCCCAGTTGGGCCGCAGGTAGGCAAGGTTACCCGGCTCGCCGAAGTGCATCTTGATGGCGACGAATTTGCCCTCCATGTCGATATCGCCGAAGCCGGCAGTCATCATGAGACGGGCCAGCTTCTGGGGCAGGTTCTCCCGCCAGCTGGGGCAGCGGAAATCCGCGAAATAGACCTTTGCTTTCTCTGCCATGTCGATTGCTCCTTATTTTTATTTTTCCTGATTCCCTTGAAAATGGCCGAATCCAGTGGACAAGGACACATACCTGATCCCGCCTCAGGGCAGGTCCACGGTGATGTTGTCGGTACCGTGTTCGTCAAACTCCGAGAGATAGGCGTCGATCCGGTTCATCAGCTCGCTGTAATTTTCCCGGGTCAGGGGCTCGCCATCCATGTCCCGCAGGGCCAGCTCCTCCGCCAGGATCTCATAGAAGACGATGTCCTCATAGTGCTCAATGGCCTCGTGGATACCGCCGTCGGCAAAGGCCCGGGAGGGGATCAGCTCTCCCCGGTACAGCTCCACCAGCTTGCTCATTTTGTGCTGAAGGCAGTGGGAGAAGATCAGGCTCTCCACCTGGTCATACTCTTTGATGCGGTCATTTTCACGGGTGGAGTTCATCACCCAATTGCCTATGTACACCAAGTCCAGCAGATACCGGAACTGCTGCTCCGTCAATTCAATCTTCATGGGGAAAACACCTCCCTGTTGGGTCCCTTTCCGCCGGATGCTCCGGCATACAAAATGGATATAGTATGATTATAGCAAAGGCGGCGGGGAAATGCCACATAAAAAAGCGGGTAAAAAGACTAAAATCTGTCTTGCGGGTGAAGGGGGTCACATAGTATAATATATAATTCAGATGCGAAGCACGTCAGGCCCGCCGGGCCGGCGCCGCGGCGCGGACGGAGAAGGAGTTTGAAAGAGCTTATGGATATGCGACCCATCGGCGTGTTCGATTCGGGCCTTGGCGGGCTGACGGCGGTCAGCTCCCTGTGGCGCATATTGCCGGAGGAGGACCTCATTTACTTCGGCGACACGGCCCGGGTGCCCTACGGCGGACGCTCCCCGGAGACCATTTTGAAATACGCCCGGCAGGACGTGCGGTTCCTGCGGTCCTTTGACCTTAAGGCCATCCTGATTGCCTGCGGCACTGTTACCACCACCTCCCTCACCACCCTGCAGGCGGAGAACGACCTGCCCATGGTGGGCGTGGTGGAGCCCACCTGCCAGCGGGCGGTGCTGGTGACGAAGAATAAGCGGGTGGGCATGATCGCCACGGCGGCCTCGGTCCGCTCCGGCGCCTACGAGGCCACGCTTCGCCGGCTGGACCCGGAGATCACCGTGATTTGCCGGGCCTGCCCGCTGCTGGTGCCCCTGGTGGAGAATGGCCGCATCCATCCCGGCGACACGGTGATCGAGACCGTGGCGGCCGAGTACCTGGAGCCTCTGCGGCAGGCGGGGGTGGATACCCTGATTCTGGGCTGCACCCACTACCCGCTGCTGCTGGACATCATCGCCCAGATCATGGGCCCGGGGGTGGAGCTGGTCTCCGCCGGGGAGGAGTCCGCCTTCCAGCTCAAGCGGATGCTGAAGGAGCGGGATCTCAGGGCGCCGGAGGACCGGCAGGGCCAGACAGAGTTTTACGTCAGCGACCGGGTGGAGGATTTTGAGCAGACGGCCACCCTGTTCCTGCGGGAGGATTTGCGCCACGCGGCGCGGAGGATCGACATTGACCAGTATTGAGAATCGTTCGCTGCCCGTTCTGCTGTCCATCCGGGGAGAGCAGGACTTTGACGGCGTGGACCCCGACGCTACGGAGCTGATGACCGAGGGGACCATGGAGCTGTCGGAGGAGGGGCTGACTCTCCGCTACCATGAGAGCGCCCTGACCGGCATGGAGGGGACGGTTACCACCTTTACGGTGGAGGGCCCCCGGGTGACGCTGACCCGCAGCGGGTCGGTGAACTCCCAGATGATTTTTGAGGAGGGCCGCCAGCACACGTCCCTGTACGAGACCCCCTTCGGGGAGCTGTCGGTGGACATCCAGACCAGCCGCCTGCGCCATAACCTGACGGAGCGGGGCGGCGTCATGGAGATCCGGTACTCCATCGCCGTAGAGCACAATGTCACCGGGAGGAACTGCTTCAAGATTCGCGTAAAGCGGAAGTGAGAGGGAGACCCCGACGGACCGCGCGGCAACGCGTCCAAGCATTTTGGCGCAGCCAAAATCTTACCGGGGGGCGAATTCACTTCGCCCGAGGATTTCAATCCAAAGGGTTCCCGCGGGGCTTGCCCCGTGGGAAGCATACTGTCACCGGGAGAAACTGCTTCAAGATCCGGGTGAGGCGGAAGTGAGCGCCCCCGAAGAAGCCAAACAAAAGAACTGACGGCGGGATATCCGCTGTTTT
>CATZYY010000093.1 GCA_958426425.1 uncultured Oscillospiraceae bacterium | reverse complement strand
GACCTGGAGCATGAGATCCTCACCGCCTCGGACCGGGTGGTGGCCCTGGAGTACGAGCTGTTCTCCGCCCTGCGGCAGGCCATCACCGACCACAGCGGCCGGGTCCAGCGGACCGCCGCCGCCGTGGCGGAGGTGGACGCCCTGGTGTCTTTGGCCACCGTGGCGGTGCGGAATCACTACTGCCGCCCCACCGTGGATGAGTCCGGGGTCCTGGAGATCCACCAGGGCCGTCACCCGGTGGTGGAGCAGATGCTCAAGGACAGCCTTTTCGTCCCCAACGACACCTTTATGGGGGCCAAGGAGGACCGGGTGGCCATTATCACCGGCCCCAACATGGCGGGCAAGTCCACCTACATGCGGCAGGTGGCGCTGATCTGCCTCATGGCCCAGATCGGGTCCTTTGTCCCGGCGGGCAGCGCCCGGCTGGGCGTGGTGGACCGGATCTTCACCCGCATCGGCGCCAGCGACGACCTCTCCGCCGGGCAGTCCACCTTCATGGTGGAGATGACAGAGGTGGCGGACATCCTGCGCCACGCCACCAAACACTCCCTGCTGATTTTAGACGAGATCGGCCGGGGCACCTCCACCTTTGACGGCATGTCCATCGCCCGGGCGGTGTTGGAGTACTGCGCCGACCGCAGGCTCCTGGGTGCCAAGACCCTGTTCGCCACCCACTACCACGAGCTGACGGAGCTGGAGAACACCCTGCCCGGCGCCGTCAACTACAACATTGCCGTCAAGGCCCGGGGGGATGAGATTGTCTTCCTGCGCAAAATCCTGCCCGGCGGCGCCGACCGCAGCTACGGCATCGAGGTGGCGTCCCTGGCGGGTCTGCCGGACAAGGTGGTGCAGCGGGCCAAGGAGGTGCTGCGTCAGCTGGAGGCGGAAAACGGTGTCCAGTACGTGGCCGCCCGGAAAGAGGACGACCAGGTTTCTCTCACAGCCATCGGCGAGGGGGAGGTTCTGGACGTCATCCGGCGGTGCCAGCCGGACACCCTGACCCCCATTGAGGCCATGAGTTTGATCTATGAGTGGAAGCAGAAGCTGAGCTGACCCGCCGGCCATTGCCGGGGGCGGAAATCTTGGGTTTGGAGGCGAAGCCATGGCAAAGCGAGCCCATACCGCGTATATGACGCCAGGGGAGCAGATCGCGGGAACGGTGTTCTTTGTGATCTATCTGCTGGTGCTGCCCTTTGCCGCAGGGCCCATGTTCCGTCTGGCGGCGGAACTGCTGGGTACCCATCTGGACCCCGGCTTTCAGAACGCCCTGTACTATTACATCCTCTTTGCGGTGACGCTGGTGATTTTCCACGGCTTCCTGGGCCGTACCTCCCGCCATCTGGCGGAGAATCTGGGCCTGGCCTGCCGGACCCTGGTGGTGGGGCTCATCGCCCTGTACGGTCTCAACGAGCTGGTCTACCGGCTGACCCGGCTGGTCTCCGCCACCCAGACCAATTTAAATGATGTCTCCATTTCCGCCCAGATCAACGACGCGCCCCATATGACGGTGCTGATCGTGGTGTTTCTGGCCCCCTTTGTGGAGGAGACCCTGTTCCGGGGCCTGGTGTTCGGCAACCTCAAGGGCAAGAGCCGGACGGTGGCCTATCTGGTGTCCTGCCTGCTATTCGCCCTGCTGCATGTGTGGCAGTTCGCGGTGGTGAACCGGGACCTGACCTATTTTCTGCTGATGGTGCAGTATCTGGTGCCGGGGCTGGTGCTGGCCTGGGTCTATGACCACAGCGGGACATTGTGGACCTCCATCGGGCTCCACGCCGCGGCCAACGCACTCAGCGCCTGGGTGCTGCTGGGATAAAGCGGACGCCGTTACTTTTAAAGAGAAATCAGAGAGAAAGAAGCAAACCATATGAATTTTTTCGACGTGCTGGGCGAGATGCTGGTGATCCTCTTCGCCATTGTGGCGGGCTTTGCCGCCCGCCGGCTGGGCTGGCTGGGCGAAGAGACCGACCAGAAGCTCAGCAAGCTGCTGCTGAATATCACCATGCCGGCCATGATCCTGGCCTCTGTGATTACCGGCGACGAGCTGCCGGAGGTCAGCGTGATTTTGTCCGTGCTGGAGGTGGGGGCGGCCTTTTATGCCCTGGCACTGCTCTTTGCCTATGCGGTTCCCCGCTTTTTGCCGGGGACCCCGGAACAAAAGGGCGTGTGGCGGTATGCCCTGGCCTTTCCCAATGTGGCCTTCATCGGCTATCCCGTGGCGGTGGCGCTGTTCGGGCCCCAGGCGCTGTTTTACGCGGTGATTTTGGTGATGCCCTTTAATCTGCTCTCTTACAGCCTAGGGCCCCTGATGCTGGCCGGGGCCGGCAGATTCCGCTGGCAGCAGCTGCTGAGCCCCTGCATCGTGGCCTCTGTAGCGGCTCTGGTGCTGGCGCTGACCCGGCTGCGTCCCCCGGTTCTGGTGGGAGAGATGCTGAGCTTTGTGGGAGATATTACGGTGCCGCTGTCGCTGCTGATGGTGGGATCTTTTCTGGCAGACATTCCGGCGGGAGAGGTGTTTCGTTCCGGCAAACTGTGGGTGCTGGCGGCGCTGCGGCTGCTGGTGCTGCCGGTGATCCTGTGGGTCATTTTGCAGGCCATGGGCATCCAGGAGCTGGTGCTGGGCATTGCCGTGACCCAGATGGCCATGCCGGTGGCAGTGAACGGCACGCTTTTGAGCATGGAGTACGGCGGAGACACCACCTGTATGGCTCAGATCACCTTTTTGACCACCCTGGGCTCCATTTTGACCATTCCCGTGATTGCGGCGCTGCTGCTATAAGAGAAGACGCGCTAAGAGAACCGACGGTATTTGGGGGGCTTTTAGATGTCGCCGGTCCCGTATACCGGGCGCGCCACGCCTGTGGCGTGTCGGACGCTCCGCCCGAAAGGAGAGAACCATGCCTCATATTCAACAACTGGACAGCCATGTAGCTGACTTAATTGCCGCCGGCGAGGTGGTGGAGCGGCCGGCCAGCGTGGTGAAGGAGCTGGTGGAAAACGCCATTGACGCCGGCAGCTCCGCCGTGGTGGTGGAGATCCGCCGGGGCGGCATGTCGCTGATCCGGGTGACGGACAACGGCTGCGGCATTGCGCCGGAGGAGCTGCCCACCGCCTTTTTGCGCCACGCCACCTCCAAGCTGCGGACGGAGGAGGACCTGGGCAGGATCGGCACTCTGGGCTTCCGGGGAGAGGCCCTGGCAGCCATCTCCGCCGTCAGCCGGGTGGACATCGTCACCTGCCGCCCCGGAGCGGCGGAGGGGGCGTCGCTGCATCTGGAGGGCGGAGAGCCCGGCGCCGTGGAGGCCGCCGGCGCGCCGCAGGGCACCACCATCGCCGTCCGGGATCTGTTTTACAATACCCCGGCTCGGCTGAAATTCATGCGCAAGGACAGCGCTGAGACCGCGGCGGTGGGCGGGCTCATGCAGCATCTGGCCCTGTCCCACCCGGATATCTCCTTCAAATTCATCAAGGACGGCGTTGAGGCCCTCCACACCCCCGGCGACGGGCGGCTGGACTCCACCGTGTATGCGGCCCTGGGCCGGGAGTTCGCCCACGGTCTGGTGCCGGTGGAGGGCCGGGGCGGCGAGACAGCGGTGACCGGCTTTGTCACAAGTCCCCTCCAGGGGCGGGGCTCTCGGTCCATGCAGGTGTTCTTTGTCAACGGCCGGTTTATCAAGTCCCAGCTGCTGACCACCGCCCTGGAGGAGGGCTACCGCAACCAGATCATGAAGGGGAAGTTTCCCGGCTGCGTATTATCCGTGACGGTGCCGGTGACGGCGGTGGATGTCAACGTTCACCCGGCCAAGACCCAGGTGAAATTTGCCCGGGAGCGGGAGGTATTCGACGCCGTGTACCACACGGTGCTGGACGCCCTGGACAGCCGGGGTGCCGCCAACGCCCCCGCCGCCCAGCGGGCGGCCCGGCCTGAGGCGAAAGCGGATTTCTTCCAGACCATGGATGCCAAGACCTTCCGGGAGCAGGCGGCAAAGCAGGCGGAACGGCCTGCCGTCCCCATTCGGCCGGCCTGGGACACGGAGCGCCGGGCCTCCGCCCCGGTGGCAGACAGCGGGAAGGGGGACTTCTACCAGTCTATTTCCCGCAATGCGGCGCCCGGTGCCTTCCGGCGGCCCCCTGTCCAGCCCCTGGGCGGGGCGCTGGGGCAGGCGCCAGCTTCGGTGACGGCGGAGCGGTCCTCCGCTTCTGCGCGGGAGTCGGAAAGTTCCCTCCGGCAAAAGGCTGTGGACGCCCCGGCAGAGAAAGCGGCGCAGACCACCCCCGTCCGGCAGGAGACCTGGGAGGCGGCCCCGGCAAAACCGGCGCGGCCCTTTGTACCCGCCATCCCGGAGATGGCGCCCCAGGCGGCGGAGCAGGTACCGGGGCAGACCGCCCTGGACACGGTGCAGACCCCCTGGCGGATCGCCGGGGAGGCATTCAACACCTACATCATCTGCGAGGATGAGGGCGGCTGCATGTGGCTGATTGACAAGCATGCCGCCCATGAAAGAATCAACTTTGACCGCCTGATGGCGGCCCAGGAGCCGCCTATGCGGCAGACGCTGCTGACGCCCATTGCGGCGGAGCTGGGCAGGGAGGACGGCGCGCTGCTGCTGGAAAACCTTCCGGTGCTGGAGCGGCTGGGCTTTGCCTGCGAGGACTTTGGCGGCGGCGCCGTGCTGGTGCGGGAGGTCCCGGCGGACCTGGAGGCCGACCAGGTCTCCGCCACGCTGGAGGAGCTGGCGGAGTGTCTGCGCACCGGCCGTTCTCCGGAGGAGCGGCGGGAGAACATGCTGCACACCATGGCCTGCAAGGCGTCCATCAAGGGCGGGTGGAAAAGCGACCCTGCGGAGCTGCGGGTGCTGGTGGACAAGGTCCAGAGCGGGGAAGTGCGGTTCTGCCCCCATGGCCGCCCAGTTGCGGTGAAGCTGACGAAATACGAGCTGGAGAAGATGTTCAGGAGAGCTTGATCGGCATAGAGGCAGGCGGCCGTGGCGGCAGAGGATTGAAATGGCCGCGCCGCCGTATGGCGGCGACCTCTCCGGGGAACCCTGTTCCGGAAGAAGGTTTGTTTTCGGGAAAGGAGACAAGGCCCATGGCAAAAGACCGATTTGTGAAGATCTATAACCAGGGGACATTGAATATCACCGAGATCTGGGTGGACCGGGAGACCGGCGTCAACTATGTCTTTCACGCCAGCGGCTACGCCGGGGGCCTGACGCCCCTGCTGGATCGGCAGGGCAAGCCCGTGGTGACATCCGTGTATGAGGAGGAGTGAGCCATGAAACTGTTGATTGTGGACGGCTGCATCAGCCAGCGGGGGGCAGACTCCCGCACCCGGAAGCTGCTGACGGCCTATGTGGAGGCCTTCCGCGGCGCCCACCCGGAGGCAGAGGCGGAGACCGTGACGCCGGAGGCGCTGCTGGCCTTAAAGCCCTTTGATCCGGCCATGCTGGATGAGCGGGATGCCCTGGCAGCCGTGGGAGCCTGGGAGGCGCCGGTGTTTGACCTGGCCCGGCAGTTCCGGGGAGCGGACGCCATTGTGGCGGCGGCGCCCTTCTGGGACCTGAGTTTTCCCGCCGCGGTGCGGACCTACATCGAGTACATCAGTGCCAACGGCCTGACCTATCACTACGAAGCCGACGGCTGCCACGGCGACTGCCGTGCGGAGCGGCTGGTGTACCTGACCTCCGGCGGCGATATAGAGCGGGAGGACAGCCTGGGCGTGCTGTACTGGCGGCAGCTTTGCGCCATGTTTGGCATTCCAAAGTTTGATTATGTGTTTGCTGGGGGACTGGACCTGGACCCGGCCAAGACAACGGAACTTGTGACCGCCGCTGCGGCCCTGGCGGCAAAGCTGGGTGCCGGGAAGTGAGGGACACCGGGAAAGGAGGGAGATCATGGCGCCGAAAATTGTCTGCGTGGTGGGGCCTACAGCCTGCGGAAAGACCACGCTGGGCGTGCTGCTGGCCAAGCGGTTCAACGGTGAGGTGGTCTCTGCCGATTCCATGCAGATTTACCGGGGTATGACCATCGGTACCGCCGCCCCCACGGCGGAGGAGATGGACGGCGTGCCCCACCACATGATCGCCGTGGCGGACCCCACCGAGCAGTGGTCCGCCGCCCGGTATGCCCGGACGGCCATCCCGGTGGTAGACGACATTCTCGCCCGGGGCAGGCTACCCATCCTGGTGGGCGGCACGGGCCTTTGGCTGGATGCGGTGGTGCAGGGAAGGACCTTTGCCTCCGGCGCCGCCGGCGGAGAGGTCCGCCAAAAGCTCCAGCAGCGGCTGGAGCGGGAGGGCATCCAGCCTCTTTTGGAAGAACTGCGGCAGGTGGACCCGGAGGCGGCGGAGCGGCTGCACCCGGCGGATGAAAAGCGCATCCTGCGGGCCCTGGAGGTTTATGCCGAGACCGGGGAGACCATCTCCGCCCACAACAAGAAGACCGCGGCCCTGCCGCCCCGGTACGACGCCGTTTGGATCGGATTGCAGTTTGCAGACCGGGCGGACATGAAGGCCCTGATCGACCGGCGGGTGGACGCCATGGCGGCGGCGGGTCTTCTGGAGGAGGTCCGCTCCCTGGTCCGCGCCGGTGTCCCGCGGGAGGCCACCGCCCTCCAGGCCATCGGCTACAAGGAGCTGCTGGCGGTGGGGGAGCAGGGCGAGGGGCTGGCAGAGGCCCTGGAGGAAGTGAAGCTCCGTTCCCGGCAGTACGCCAAGCGCCAGCTGACCTGGCTGCGGCGAAACGGGAATATCCACTGGATAACCTGGGGAAAGGAGCGGGATTTTGCCCGGGCTTTGCAGGTTTCGACAGAAATCCTGACCGCCGCTGGCGTATGCTAGCCCTGGGCGGACGGGAAAACATGGAAAGCGTCCGACTCAAAGAAGAAAAAAGGAGCGGACGACTATGCAGACAACAAAAGCCAATTTACAGGACCTGTTTCTCCTTCGGGCGAGACGGGACAAGCTGCCGGTGACCCTGTTTTTGATGAACGGGTTTCAGATGCGGGGCACCATCACGGGCTTCGATGCCTTTGTGGTGGTGCTGGACAGCGACGGCCGGCAGCAGATCATCTACAAGCATGCCATTTCCACCATTGCGCCGGTGCGGCCGGTGGATTTGACAGAGGAGGGGCCGGCCGTCGCGGGAGCGTAAGCGACCCGCCGCATAAGCGGCGTACAAGTGTTTTGCGGAGCAAAACCTTGGCCGGGTCGGGCTTTGCCTGACACGGCAGGAATCCATTAAGGGGTCCCCGTTTGACGCGGGGCGTCAAATGGGACGGCCGGCAGCAGATCATCTACAAGCATGCCATTTCCACCATTGCGCCGGTGGGGCCGGTGGATCTGACAGAGGAGGGGCCGGCCATAGAACCGGCGCCGCCTGAATCGAAAGGACGAAAGCGAGAACCATGAGACAACGGACACTGGGCACAAAGCTTCTGCTGGCAGCCGTCACCCTGGGCGTACTGGCCTACTTTGGCCTGCAGGCCTTTC
Organism: uncultured Oscillospiraceae bacterium; assembly: GCA_958426425.1. Classification (GTDB taxonomy): domain Bacteria; phylum Bacillota; class Clostridia; order Oscillospirales; family Oscillospiraceae; genus Oscillibacter. The sequence continues at coordinate 1,519 of CATZYY010000093.1, read as the reverse complement.
AGTATTTCACCGATCCCCTGACCACCACTCCGGTCTATAACTATTCCGTGGACCGCAGCGTGTCCATGTCGGGTTACGTGGTCCGGCAAGAGCTGGTACTGGAGAGCAGTGAGGGACTGCTGCAGCTGCAGCGGGCAGAGGGAGAGCGGGTCAGCACCGGCGGCACAGTGGCCGTGGTGTACAGCGATCAGGACAGCATGGACCGGCAGACGGAGATCAAGGCCCTGGAGTCCCGGCTGGAGCAGCTGGAGTTTGCCCAGCAGGCCTCCCAGACCGCAGAGGTGGCTCTGAAGCTGGATAACCAGATTATTGAGAGCCTGCTGGAGCTGCGGGAAGCCCTGGCGTCGGACCGGCTGGACCGGGCGGAGACCGCCGGCGCCACGCTGCGGTCGCTGGTGCTCAAGCGGGATTATACATACAATGAAAATGAAGATCTGTCCGGGCAGATTACCGAACTGAAGGGGCAGATCAGCACGCTGAAAACCCAGGCCGCCGCATCCACCCAGCGGATCACCGCCCCGGAGGCAGGGCTGTACTCCGCGGTGGTGGACGGCTACGAGCAGGTGCTGACACCGGACATGCTGAAGACCCTGACCCCCTCCGCACTGACAGCCCTCCGGGCGGAGGCAGTCCCGGCGGAGACGTCGGAGGTGGGGAAGCTGATTTTGGGAGACAACTGGTATTATGCGGCCATTGTCTCCCAAACTGACGCACAGATCATACAGGAGGGCGGCTCCCTGTCCCTGCGCTTTTCCAAGAGCGTGGAACGGGATTTGCCGGTCAGCGTGTATTACGTCAGCGAGGCGGAAAACGGCAGGGTGGTGATTGTGCTGCGGGGCAGCAGTTACCTGCCGGAGCTGACGCTGCTGCGCCAGCAAAGCGCCGAGATCATTCTGGGCAGCCTCAGCGGCATTCGGGTGCCCCGGGAGGCTCTGCGGGCGGAGCGGACTACTCTGGATGAAACCGGGGAGGCGGCTGCCGCTGAGCAGACCGGCGTATACTGCCTGGTGGGCACGGAGGTCCGGTTTAAGCCGGTGGAGGTGCTCTATACCGGAGACGGCTTCGCCCTTGTGCGCTCGGCTTACGACTCCATGGCCGGCGCCCTGACCAGCACCCAGGAGGTGCTGCGGCTGCGGGCAGGAGACCAGGTGGTAGTCACCGGCCGCAACCTGTACGACGGAAAAGTAGTCAACTGACCGGCTTTGCTGCCGGGAAATTCAAAAGAAAGAAGTTGGAAAGCCATGTCCATTGCGGAAAACATCGCCCGTGTCCGGTCTGAGATTGCCCAGGCCGCCCGGGAGGCGGGCCGGGACCCCGGAGAGATCACCCTGGTGGGCGCCAGCAAGATGAATGACGCCGCCGCCTGCCGGGCAGCCATTGCCGCCGGTATTGACGCCCTGGGGGAAAACCGGGTCCAGGAGATGACGCAGAAGCTCTCGGAAAACGCCTATGAGGGCGCGCCGCTGCACTTCATCGGCCACCTGCAGCGCAACAAGGTCAAGCAGGTGGTGGGCCATGT
>CATZYY010000092.1 GCA_958426425.1 uncultured Oscillospiraceae bacterium | reverse complement strand
GACACCGCCTGCAACACCGCCGTGGAGTGCATCGACAAGCTGCGGGACACCATGCAGTCCCATGAGCGCTGCTCTGTGGTGGAGGTCATGGGCCGCCATGCCGGACATCTGGCGCTGTACGTGGGCATCGCCGTCGGCGCCACTGCCGTACTGATTCCCGAGCGGCCCGTGGACTTCCAGGCGGACATCGTGGAGAAGATCCGCCGGGCCCGTCTGGCCGGTACCACCCATTACATGGTGGTGGTGGCGGAGGGTGCCGGCAGCGCCTCGGAGATCGGGCAGCGCATCCATGAGGAGCTGGGCCTGGACCCCCGGGTAACTGTGCTGGGCCACATCCAGCGGGGTGGCTCGCCTACCGCCCGGGACCGGGAGACCGCCAGCCGCATGGGCTACGAGGCGGTGATGGCCCTGGTCTCCGGCAAGGGCAACTGCGTCATCGGCACCAAGGACGGCCATATTGTAGACCTGGATCTTGAAGAAGCCCTTCAGATGAAAAAGCCCTTCCCCATGGAGCGCTACCAGGTTCTGGAGGCATTGACCCTGGTGGGCAACCGCTGAGTAATATTTACTCTCTCTGTATTCCACATCTTCTACATAAAAAAGGAAGGCCGCTAATGCGGCCTTCCCTTTTTTCATTCTTTAGACGGTGGGGTACTCGCCGTCCCACAGCACCTTGCGGAACTTCATGGGGTCGGTGTTGCCCTCGGTGGAGAACAGCAGCACCTGGCTGAACCGATCCAGGCCCAGGTGATCCCGCAGATCCTTGTACTCGTCGGTCTCCATGATGGCAGCCAGCAGACCCATGCCCACGGCGCCGGACTCGCCGGAGATCACGGTGGGGTCGCCCTTTACAGGCACGCCCAGCATCCGCATGCCCCGGGCGCTGACCCAGTCGGGGCAGGAGACAAAGGCGGAGACATGGTTGCGCAGGATGTCCCAGGAGAGGATGTTGGGCTCACCGCAGGCGAGGCCCGCCATAATGGTCTGGAGATCGCCGTCCACGATCCGGGGCTCGCCGTCGCCGGCCAGGGCGCCACGATACAGGCAATCCGCCGCCCGGGCCTCCACCACCACGAACTTGGGAGGATCATTGGGGAACAGATTGGTGAAGAAGCCAACCACAGCGCCGGCCAAAGAGCCCACGCCTGCCTGAACGAACACATGAGTAGGACGGTTGATGCCCATCTGCCGCAGCTGATCGGCGGCCTCTCCGGACATGGTGCCGTAGCCCTGCATGATCCAGGAGGGGATCTCCTCATAACCCTCCCAGGCGGTGTCCTGAACCACTACGCCGTGCTTGGTCTCGGCGGCCTCGGCGGCAGCCATACGAACGCAGTCGTCGTAGTTGACCTCCTCGATGGTCACCTGAGCGCCTTCCTTGGCGATGTTGTCATACCGGGCCTTGCTGCTGCCCTTGGGCATGTGGACCACAGCCTTCTGCCCCAGCTTATGAGCTGCCCAGGCAACGCCACGCCCGTGGTTGCCGTCGGTGGCGGTGAAGAAGGTAGCCTGACCGAACTCCCGCCGGAAGGCCTCACTGGTCAGGTAGTCATAGGTCATCTCGCTGACATCCCGGCCCATCTCCTTGGCGATGTAGCGGGCCATGGCAAAGGAGCCGCCCAGCACCTTGAAGGCGTTGAGGCCGAAGCGGAAGGACTCGTCCTTTACGAACAATCCGCCCAGGCCTAAGTACTTGGCCATGCCGTCCAGCCGGGCCAGGGGTGTAATGGAGTACTGGGGGAAGCTGCTGTGGAAGAAACGGGCCTTGGCCACGTTGGCCAGGGACATCAGTTCCAGATTCTTATCCTCACTCTTGGGCATGCGATTGGCGGTCCACTTGATCTGCTCTTTCATCGTCATCACCTGCATACAAAAATTTTTAGGTTAAAAAACTTTTTGTTTGATTTCTTAAGGTCATCATATCACAGTTCCCAGGGAAGTCAAGGGATTTTACAAATTTTCTCTGCCTGTTGAGAAAGATTTTCTTCAGTCCTTGACAAATACCCCCCAGGGGTATATACTGCAAAGCAGAAAAATACCCCCCAGGGGTATTCCCTGGAGAACGGAGGTTCCCATGCGGGAAGAACGCTATGACATCAGCGGCATGCACTGCGCCGCCTGCAGCGCGTCGGTGGAGCGAGTGACCCGGAAGCTGCCCGGCGTGGAGCGCAGCGACGTGAATCTTACCACCGGCGTCATGACCATCTGCTACGACGAGAGCCAGGTGACGCCGGAGCAGATCGTGGCCAAGGTGGAAAAGGCCGGCTTCGGCGCCGCCCTGAAGCCGGAGCGCCGTGAGGCGGTGGTTGCCGCCCCCGCCAAGGAGGACAGCGAGGAGGCGGAGCTGAAACGGAAAAAGACGGAACTGATCGTCTCCGCCATTCTCTCCGCAGCGCTGCTGTACGTGTCTATGGGGCAGATGCTGCCCTTCGGGCTGCCGGCCCTGCCCCTGCCGGACATCGTGTCCATGCACACCCACGGCGTCAATTTCGCCCTGGTACAGCTGCTGCTGGCGGTGCCGGTGCTGTACTGCGGGCGCCGGTTCTTTACCGGCGGCTTCAAGGCGCTGTTCCACGGCAATCCCAATATGGACTCCCTGGTGGCCATCGGCTCCGCCTGCTCCTTCGCTTACAGTGTGGTCATGACCTTCCTGATCTCCGACCATCCGGAGCAGGTCCACAACCTCTACTATGAGTCCGCCGCCGTGGTACTGACCCTGGTCTCTCTGGGTAAGTTCCTGGAAAGCCGCAACATGCAGAAGACCAAGGGCGCCATCACGGCCCTCATGCAGCTCTCACCGGACACCGCCATCCTGGCGGACACGGGGCGGGAGGTGCCCACCGCCTCTTTGAAGGTGGGAGACGTGGTGCTGGTGAAGCCCGGCGCCCGGATTCCGGCCGACGGCACTGTTACCGGCGGGGAGAGCAGTGTCAACGAGGCCATGCTGACCGGCGAGAGCCTGCCGGTGGAAAAGGCCGTGGGCAGCGAGGTCATCGGCGGCAGCGTCAACCTCAACGGCGCGCTGTATGTAAAAGTGACCCGCACCGGCGAGGACACCACCCTGGCCCGGATCATCCGGTTTGTAGAGGACGCCCAGGGCCGCAAGGCCCCCATCTCCAAGGTGGCGGACCGGGTGGCCGGGGTATTCGTGCCGGTGGTCATGTCCATCGCACTGATCGCCGCCGTGGTCTGGGCCATTGCCGGGCAGGAGTTCTCCTTTGTGCTGCGGGTATTCACCTCCGTACTGGTGATTGCCTGTCCCTGTGCCCTGGGTCTGGCCACTCCCACCGCCATCATGGTGGGCACCGGCCTGGGTGCCAAGCACGGCATCCTGATCCGCTCCGGTGAAATCCTGGAGATCACCCACAGTGTAGATACGGTGGTGCTGGACAAGACCGGCACCGTCACCGAGGGCACTCCCGCCGTGACGGAGATCCTGCCTCTGGGCTGCACGGAGGCAGAACTGCTGCGAACGGCAGCGGCGGTGGAGGCCGTCAGTGCCCATCCCCTGGCCGCCGCCATTACTACCTGCGCCAAAAGCCGCGGCCTGGAGCCTGCCGTCCGGCCGGAGGGTTTTGAAAACCTGTCTGGCCGTGGCCTCCGGGCCCAGCTGGAGGGAGCGGAAGTCTTGGCCGGCAACCGCCGTCTGCTGGAGGAGGGCGGTGTGGATGTATCCCCCCTGTCGGAGCAGGCGGACCGCCTGTCCGCCCAGGGGCAGACTCCCATGTACTTTGCCCGGGACGGGCGGCTGCTGGGGCTCATCTCCGTGGCGGACCCAGTGAAGGAAACCAGCGCCGCCGCCATTGCAAACATGAAGGAATTAGGCATCCGCACGGTGCTGCTGACCGGCGACAACCGGGCGGCGGCGGAGCACATCGGCGCCCTGGTGGGCGTGGACGAAGTCATCGCCGAGGTGCTGCCGGAGGAGAAGGCCGGCGTGGTGGAGCGGCTCCAATCCCAGGGCCGCACGGTGATGATGGTGGGCGACGGCATCAACGACGCCCCGGCCCTGACCGCAGCCACCGTGGGCTGCGCCATCGGCAGCGGCAGCGACATTGCCATTGAGTCCGCAGATATCGTGCTGATGCGCTCGGACCTGCAGGACGTACCCCGGGCCCTGCGCTTGAGCCGCCTGACCCTGCGGGACATCAAGGAGAACCTGTTCTGGGCCTTCTGCTACAATACCATCGGCATCCCCATTGCCGCCGGGCTCCTGGTACCCTTCGGCGGGCCACTGCTGTCCCCCATGTTCGCCGGGGCCGCCATGAGCCTCAGCTCCGTGTGCGTAGTGGGCAACGCCCTGCGGCTGGGCCGGGCCAGGCTGTGACGCTTTTATGATATAAAAGGAGAATTCCCATGGAATACGACGAGAAGATCACCCCGGCGGAGGAGTGTCTCTGCCGCCACAAGCACCGCCAGCAGCCGGAGTACGACGCCCTGATCCGCCGCCTGAACCGCATCGAGGGTCAAGTCCGAGGTGTCCGGGGCATGGTGGAGAAGGACGCCTACTGCACCGATATCCTGGTCCAGGTGTCTGCCATCCAGTCGGCTCTCAGCGCCTTTTCCCGGGAACTGCTCAACAGCCACATCCACACCTGCGTGGTGCAGGACATCCAGGCGGGAAAGCTGGAGGTTGTGGACGAGCTGATGACCACCATTCAGCGGATGATGCGCTGAGGCCATCCATCATTTGTTTATTATTTTATATAGGAGGAACCACATATGACCATCATTTCCGTCCCCGACATGATGTGCGAGAACTGCGTTAAGCGCATCACCAACGCCCTGACCGCCGCGGAGCTGAAATTCCAGGTGAGCCTGGAGGCCAAAACCGTCACCATCGACGGCTGCGACAACTGCGTGAAGACCGCCCTCAGCGAACTGGAGGACCTGGGCTTCACCCCCGCGGTCTGCTGACCGCCTTCCCCCCTGCCGCCCCGACTGTGTCGGGGCGGCATTTTTTGTTTTCAGCTGTTATTTTTTTGTTACTGTTTTTCATTTTTCTGGGAGCCGCGCAAAGCGTCCAGCACTGTAAAAATCGGTCGATGTGGGAGACATAACGCCTGTTGTCAGACAAAAACTTGACAAGAGTGGGGAATAGGTGTATACTAACCCCAGTTTTTCAAATGGTAACAAAAGTTACAAATTGTTTTTTCCTTGTAACAGCTCCTGTATGGGACTGTGAGATCTGGAAAAAATAGGAGCGGAAGACCTTTCAGGAGGTATGACTTTGAACAGAACAAACCTGCTCAAAAAACTGCATCAGTTCAAGCGCCGCTATGGCCTGCCCCTGTTCGTGGCAGCCACGGTCATGTGCGTCAGCTGGATCTCCATGGATCATGCCAACGCTGTTTATATTCTGACCGGAGCCGAGGATGCGGCCATTGTTCTGGATGCACAGAGCACACAAACCCATGAGATCTCCTCTCAGCTGGTGTATCTGTCCGGCGGCCAGAAGGGCTATGATCTGGCTCTTGCCTCTAAGCAGGCCGTCACTGTCCACCACGATGGGGAGACCCTCTCCACCCAGGCCAAGCGGGGCGAGACCGTATCCGATCTGCTGGAGCGGATCCATGTGATCCCCGGCCCCCTGGAAATGGTGGCCGTGGACGTATCCGACACCGGCGTGGAAGTCACCGTGGCCTCTGAGCTCACTTACTATGAGGAGGTCAGCGAGGAAGTGTCCTATCAGACAGTGCGCAAGGCCAACCCGGCGCTGACCGAGGGCACCGAACAGGTGGTCCAGGAGGGAAAGGACGGCGTCCGCACCTCTGTCTATGAGGTAGTCTGGTCCAATGGCCAGGAGCTCTCCCGGCAGTACGTGGAGGAGCTGGACAGCACCGTGGTGGACGAGATCGTGGAGTACGGCACCGCGCCGGAGACTCCCATCACCGGCAACATCAGTCAGGCCATTGCCTCGGTGGACAAAAACGCCGACGGCAGCGGCACCCTGACACTGTCTGACGGAACCACTCTGGCTTTTTCCGGCGTCAAGTCCATGACCGCCACCGCCTATACCGCCGGGCACGGCGGCGCCGATTACACCACCGCCACCGGCACCTTTGTGCGGGTCGGCACCGTGGCCGTGGACAAGAGCGTGATTCCTCTGGGCACCCGGATGTATATTGTCTCCAACGACGGCACCGTGGTCTACGGTCTGGCCGTGGCCGAGGACACCGGCGTTCGGGGCAACATTGTGGACCTGTATTACAACACCTATGAGGAGTGCATCAACTTCGGGCGGCGGGGCTGCACCGTCTATATTCTGGAGTGACAACCGGCAAAAGAAACTCCCCCGGCATGTGCCGGGGGAGTTTCTTTCTGCGTTTGCGAATATAGCCGCTTTTACAGTGTCTCCAGCAGCGGCGGCAGCTCCGAAAGGGCATGGATGGTATAGTCGGCGGGGATATCCGGCCTGGGCGGCAGCCCTTTGGGGTTGAACCAGCAGCTGCGGAGCCCCACGTTTCGGGCCCCCCGGATATCGGAGGTCAGACTGTCCCCCACCACCAGGGCGGCGGCCGGGTCAAAGCCGGGAATGGCGTCAAAACAGGCTTGGAAGTACGCCGGGCTGGGCTTGTTGGCCCCCATGGTCTCGGAGATGAAGATTCCCTTAAAATACCGGCTGATCCCGGCGCTCTCCAGCCGGCCCGCCTGAACCGTAGCTGTACCGTTGCTGGCCAGATACAGGTCGTACCGGGGGGCCAGGGTCTCCAGCAGCTCCAGCGCGCCGAGGATGAAAAAGTGCCCTTGAGAGAGGAAGCCCTCGTAGACATCCCGCACCTCCACACTGGAGCAGGAGCGCCCCAGCTCCGCAAACAGCAGGTCAAACCGGCGGGTCAGCACCTGGTCCCGGGTCAGTTTCCCCTCCTCCAGCAGCTCCCACTGCCGACGGTTGATCTCATGGTATCGCTCCAGCATCTGGTCTGTGGGCTCTATGTGAAAACGGCGCAGCGTCCGGCTGATCGCCTGCCGCTCCGCCTGGTGAAAATCCAGCAGGGTGTCGTCCAGATCCAAAAAAATCGTCTTTACCAAAGCAGCCGCCTCTCTTTCTCCAAAATTTCTATTCAAATCGCAGTTACAGTGTAGCGGATATTGCCCTCCTTGGCAAGAGCGGATTGGTCTTGGCAGGCGGGGCGGGATTTGGTATACTGGGAGAGAAAGGCGGGATTGCTGTGAACCTTTGTGACGAGAAAACCATCCGGGCCCTGCTGGGCCGCCACGGATTCCATTTTTCCAAATCCATGGGACAGAACTTCCTCATCGACCCGGCGGTGCCTGCCGCCATTGCGGAGGCCTCCGGCGCCGACGGCAGCTGCGGCGTGCTGGAGATCGGCCCCGGCATCGGTCCCCTGACGGCGGAGCTGGCCCAGCGGGCCGGAAAGGTGGCGGCCGTGGAGCTGGACAAGGCGCTGCTGCCGGTGCTGGATGAGACCATGGCCCCCTACTCCAACGTGGAGATCGTGCCGGGGGACGTGCTGAAGCTGGACCTGTCGGCCCTGGCAGCGGAAAAATTTCCCGGTCTCACGCCTCTGGTCTGCGCCAACCTGCCCTACAACATCACCACCCCCATCCTGGAAAAACTGATCCTGACAGACTGCTTCCGCTCCATCACCGTCATGGTTCAAAAGGAGGTGGCCCAGCGGCTGTGCGCCCCCCAGGGCTCCGGCAAGGGCGGCGCCTTCTCCCTGTTCCTGCAATATCGGATGGAGGCGGAGTATCTCTTCGACGTGCCGCCTGAGAAGTTCCTTCCGCCGCCCAAGGTGACCTCCGCTGTCATGCGGTGCGTCCGCCGGGACCGGCCCGCCGTGACCGTGGCCGACGAGGACTTTTTCTTCCGCTGCGTCCGGGGCGGTTTCCTGCTGCGTCGGAAAACCCTTTCTAACTCTCTCTCCGCCGCCCTGCCCGGCGTCAGCCGGGAGCAGGTTCAGCAGGCTCTGGAGGAATGCGGCCTGCCTGCCGACGTCCGCGGAGAGCGGCTCACTTTGGAAGAATTTGCACGTCTGTCAGAGATTTTGGTAAAATTTCTGGAATAACCCCCAAAGCAATCGTTTCAGCGCTTGATTTCTTATCAAAACTGCTGTATAGTAAATGCCAACTATCGAATTTCCAAACCTTAGAAGGAGGAGTTGTTATGTCTACCAAAGCCTACTATCCCAGAACCGAGATCGGCCCCGGCAAGGTGGGGTTCTCCAAGACCCGCTCCGTCATTGAGGCGCCCTTCTACGGCAACAACGTCATTAAAGTCAATACCCTGCGGGAGGCCTATGAGCTGGCCAAAAACTCCCCCGGCACAGTGGTCACCGATATGCCGGTCTATCGGGGTGAGGAATTCGGCCTGGAGCCGGACGCCAAGGTGCTGCTGTTCAACGACGGCTCTATTACCGGCCGTTACGCCCCCGCCCGCCGGATCACCGGCAAGGAGGGTGTCAACACCACCGCTCTGGACAAGATTTTGATGGACGCCGTGTATGACACCCGCTGGAAGACCATGTACCACGCTCAGGTCTACATCGGCCTGGACCCGGAGTTCATGGTGAAGGCTCACCTTCTGATTCCCGAGGGGGAGGAAAACCTCCTCTACAACTGGATGCTGAACTTCCAGTATATGTCCGACCAGTATGTGAAGATGTACAAGAACTCCAAGCCCGTCGGCGACGGCAAGGAGCCCGATGTGTACATCTTCTCCGATCCCCAGTGGACCGGCGCGCCGGGCCAGGAATCCGTGTGCGACCCCAAGTGTCTGTGCTACTTCAACACCGACACCAACTGCGCCGCCATCCTGGGCATGCGCTACTTCGGCGAGCACAAGAAGGGCACGCTGACTCTGGCCTGGGCCATTGCCAACCGCAACGGCTACGCCTCCTGCCACGGCGGCCAGAAGGAGTACACCCTGGACGACGGCAGCAAATATGTGGCGGCGGTGTTCGGCCTGTCCGGCTCCGGCAAGTCTACCCTCACCCACGCCAAGCACGACGGCAAATATCCCTCCATCAAGGTGCTCCACGACGACGCCTTCATCATCAACACCGACACCTGCG
>CATZYY010000091.1 GCA_958426425.1 uncultured Oscillospiraceae bacterium | reverse complement strand
GGTAAAAGCTGGGGCAGTGACCCCAAGCCTTTATCCTGCTTCGACTTTCGTCCTCGCAAGCTCCTCCGAAACCGGCCCAAATCCGCCCTCACAGCCCTGGCCGGTGTCTGTTCCCGCCGCTCCCGACAAAGCCGCACACAGCGGCTCACAGGGGCAAACAGAGCGGGAGTTGCGGTCTTTGCCCCGTTCTTGCTTTCGGGGGCGATAACCTGGCGGCAGGACTTTTTCTTGTTACTCTTCGTCTTGTTCATATACTTCCCCACCATCTGTTGAGGGTATTCCCCCTCATGCGCTGTGACCTGCGGAGGGAAGCTCAGGCAACGGCAGGATGTAGTAGTGGTTGTTCCCCTGAAGCCACTTCCCGCTTTTCACACACCGCGAGGTCTTGACCTTGCGGATGAACCCACGGTCAACCAACAGGCTGACTGCGTCCCTCGCCGCGTTTTCAAAGCAGCCGCAGTGCAGGGCGATGGTCTTCATGCTGGGCCAGCATACATCCTTCTGTCCAGCACAGCAGACCAGATAACTGTACACAGCCAAGGGGATCGGCTTCAGGTCATAGCAGAAAATAGCGTTGCTCATTTGATAAAATCGTTCACCGAGAATTGGCATACGGAACCTCCTCATTTTGAAATTCAGAGATAAATTTTTCTTGCGTTCCGAGTGCCTCCCTGTTAAACTGTTCGCAGATGGAGTCTGCGTTTTTCGGAACGCGGCGCGCCGCCGGACTGTTGCAGCAGTTTCGGCGGCTTTCCTTTTGGATAGGGATATCGAGATAATTGTTGGTCTGAGTGCAGATGAATATCACCACCATTCATAAAAATTTCGTCAGCCACACGCCATACACCTTCCTGCCTTGTGATCCTTTCTGACCTCCACGGCGTTTTCTACCCCGTTGGTACGCTCTCACATCGTTGTTGTGGTCTCGGCGATACTTCTCCCGGCGAGTATGAACTTTGGCGGTGGGTATTTAATTGTCAAGGTACACTGGGCGACCAATAGAATCCTCTTGACTTTTGGCTCTACCCGGATTAGACTGATTGTACAAATACTTATATATTGGTCGCCCCGGAATAAATCTAACATAGGTCTCACCTGGTGTCAAGACTTATTAAATATAAATTTACAGATTAGTCTAATTTGGAGGATGCGTGATGCAGGAGTATTCTTTCAAAACCTTTGTCACAGAAAGTACCGAACGCTATGTTTATCAAACCAAGTCAGAGCATAGCACCGTCACATATACAAACCTCGCTCCTTTTCCCAGCAGCATTGTATCTCTGGTGTATTTGGATCTTGAGCCCGTGGCGTCACTGATTCAGACAATCATTGATACTCTTCAGCGGTTGGCACAAACACAGGATGAAAAGTATGAGGAAGAAATTTATGACCTTTTGGATAAGCTTCCTGAGCATCACATCTATTTCTTGCAGCTTCGCGCCGACTGGAAGGACCGCGTCTACCATGCGGTACAACTGAATCACTACGAAGAAGACCTTTTGCAGATTGAATATTTACGGGAGCTGCCTGACACGTTGAAGCGGATGCAAGAGCAGATCCTTGATTTCTTTGCGAATGTTTTGGATATGGATGACAGAAATGAGAAGCCTGTTTCCGAAAAGCTGATTGCGTACTATAAAAGTTGCGGAGAGACAGCATTCCGTTTTTGTCCGCAGTTGATGAACTTCGAGCTGATCACCACGAAGGATGCAGAGTACTTTGCTGAAGTTTTGAAGCCTACTTCCATTTACGATATGATCGACTATCATCTCCGCGAGTGTGCCAAGCGAGAGGTGAAAATGCGGAAGTGCAAAAACTGCGGGAGATACTTCGCTGTAACAGGCCGTGCTACGACGGAATACTGCAACCGTCCGTTTGACAGCCGGGGCCGCACTTGCAAGGAAGTGGGCGCTATCGCACAGTGGACGCTCAGCAAGAAAGGCGACGATGTATTCAATGATTACCGTAGAGAGTATAAAAAGCGGTTTGCCAGAATGAAGGCAGGGAAGCTCTCTTCGGATGAGTTCTATGCCTGGAGCAAAGAGGCCAGAGATGTGAAGGCCGCCTGCGAGGCAGGAGAGATCACCCAGGACAAATTTAAGGCATGGCTTGAACTGATGTGATGAAAACAGCGGCGCGGTCTGATTTTTCAGACTGCGCCGCACTGCCTTTGTCCGCTTTTTAATTTAGGGTTAACCGCAGTTGGTGTACCTTCTACTTTAGTTAGGCCAAGTTTATCTGCAAGGGCTTCTTATATGTGATTTTATCACGGAGAGACCTTCCAAGACCGGCTAATCGCTTCATTTTTTCCGCTGAAATTGAGGGAGCAGGTGGAGCGGTTTTCCCCAGCGGTTTCTGCAATTGGAGTAAATTAGCATATTCACCCGTTCGGAATAGCGAGTCTTACGAATGAGAGGTTGAGCAGTTAGCGCATGGCTCGTTAGGAAAATTGAGATTTATCCCTGCATCACCAACTCTGACGCAATACGGATTATTGGTTTGCTTCAGATAGCTAAGGAAGCCTGTATGTACATATGCACAGAAAAAACCGACCGCTCCAATTTAGGAGCGGCCGAATCTCTTACATCGGGACATTTAAATAAGCGTCCTTAGAGGATGCGGTTTATTCACAGGTTAGCCAATTCTGTTCGGAGCAGGCGGTCGCCAAAGCGAGCTTGGTCATACAGCGTACCTGCGGCACAAAAGATTTGTTCTTCCTTGGTTTCCTCGCAGAACAGATACCACTCAGAGTTGCTGTGTCTGCTGATAAAATAATGCAGGCCATCATGCTGTAGCTCAATCTCCCGGCCAGTTGCCAGAGCATCAGTAAGAATGGACTCATGATAGCGTATGTGCCAGTCGTTCAAACAATATTCCGTAAATTGCGCAGCCGCCTGTTCATACCCATATGTATCGACTATGTAGCTCAGCCCATGTCCGCCTCCGGGGAAGGTTTTGCGGATCTTATAACCTAAGCAGGCATCAAAAATCTCCCGGCTCATATCGCAGGGCACAAAGCGGTCATCCTCGCCGTGGATCAGCAAGATGGGAATGTTCGTGTGCTGTACCGCCTGAACGGCGCTTGCTTCCCGCAGGTCAAAATACCCGAACAGTCTGGCCCCCAGCCGGACAAACGGCATGGCCAGCGCAGCCGGCAGGTGCATATCCTCCCGGCAGACCTTGCGGATGATGGCCTCCGGTGAGGAATAGGGACAGTCTGCAATGATTCCAATCACATTGGCGGGAAGCTCCAATTCGGAGGCCATCAAAACAGTAGCAGCTCCCATGGATACGCCGGACAGAAAAATGGGTGTATCAGAACCGAAGCGCTGATTGACATATTCCACCCAAGAGAGGCAGTCCCACCGCTCCCGGATACCAAAGGTGATGGTGGTTCCTCCGCTTTTTCCGTGGGCCCGCTGATCCACTACAAGGGTATTCTGCCCGGACTCCCGCGCCAGCTTGTTGCCGCCGCAGAAATCCCGCAGGGCGGTTCCACGGTAGCCATGAAACTGGATCTGAAGCGGCGCTCCGTCCCGGACATGGTAGTACCTGGCTGCCAGCTTTGTTCCGTCTTGGGCGGAGATTGACACCGCTTCATAAGGAATTTCATCCATCTCCCGAATGAGCGACAGCATCCGCTGCCGCTCATTTTCGTATTGTTCCCCCTGGGGCAGTGCATAGATATCTTCTTTCCGTTCCTCTGGTGAATAGAAGGCTTTGCGGTAGGCAAGCCAGAGAAAAAATCTGCCTGCGGGGTGTGGAAGATCAGCCGGGAGACATTCGCGGAGTGGCTGGGGCAGTCTTTCTAAAAACCTACGTGGTGTTGATCTGCAAACCAGTACCACGCCTTGTTTCTGTGGCAAGACAATATCGGGATAATTGTTAAATTCGCGGCCCATACGTCACATAAAAACGAGGTCCCAGCACACCCCGCCAAGCAATAGGTGCTTCCAAGGCCCAAAATACATATGTGTATCACATCCTTGAATTTCAGCAGCAACCGCCAAAGCAATTCAAGGCCTAAGACAAGTAGGTGACCGGGCAAACATACTCTGTATATTTGCCCGGTCCCTTAACGGATAGTCAAGCCCTCATTCAATATCGAAGTCGTCCTTGTGCCGAAGTGCCCACTCCTCGAAAGTAGACAGCTTCACGCCATAGCTGTTGGAGAGCGCCACGTCCGCCGTGTAGCCGTTAACCACATCCCACTCCTGGGCGTCGATCACGCTGGAGCGGACGCCGTTCGCCAGGAGCTGTTCCCGGGTCAGGTACTGCACCTCGATGTGCTTTCCGGTGGCCTTTGAGATGGAAGCACCCACCTCGTCCATGTTCACCCGGTCGCCGGCCAGGGGGATTTCCTTGTGCTCGAACTTCTCAAAATTGCAGAAGACCTCCGCCACCAGCTTCCCCATGTCGTCGCCGCACATGCACCCCACCCGTGTCTCTGGTGTTCTGGCGGAGGCGATGATCCCCTGCTTCAGCTGGGGATACATGCCCCAGGCCTTGGGTGGCACGAAGCAGTCCATCATGTAGGCCGGCTTCAGGATCGTCCAGTGGGGGATCTTGCTGTCCTTGACCATCTGGATCACTGAGGACTTGCCTCGCCAGTAACCGGCGTATCCGGGCCAGAAGTCCGGCCCCCAGCCCTTAAAGGTCTCCTCCTCGCCGGCCCGGTCTACGGAGCTGTGCACCATGTAGGCGATGTTTGCCCGCTCGCAGGCGCTAACCATGTTCTTGCCAATAGTAATCTCCTTGGTGGGGTCCCCGCTGGTGGGGATCGCGGGCAGGAAGAATACCCCGTCACAGCCCTGCGCGGCACCGTAGATACTCTCCTCGTTGAGCAGGTCACCGCATACCACCTCCACATTGGGACCCAGCTCTTTCAGCTGCGGGAGCTTTGGGTCGCTCTCCAGGGCGAAAGCGCGGACCTGGAAGCCCTTGGCCAGCAGTTCCTTGACGATGGGGAAACCCTGCGTTCCGGTGGGGCCTGTTACAAAAATCTTGTTCATGACAAATGCTCCTTTTCTATCAAAATTTCAGAGATATTGGGGTTTAGAGATTTGGTCTCCTGTGCTGCCTGGTGGTGCTGTCAGGACTTTTTCGCGGCGTGCTGTTCCCGCCGGTAGGGTGAGAGCCGTATCGCTACAAAGAACAGCACAAAAGAGATCAGCGCAATCACCGCCAGACACATGTAGGAGTTCGTGTAGCTTCCGGAGATTTCGGAGATCCATGCCACCAGGAAGCTGGAAATGGTTGCACCCAGGTAGTAGCCAGCCATCCCCAGGGAGTTGATCCGGTTGTAGTCTTTGCGGCCGAATAGCTCTGGCAGCACCAGGGAGGGAACACTGTTCACCGGCCGGACAAAAGCCACGAACAGGACGCCGACCACCGCGAACCAAGGAACTGGATTGGCGGGGAACATGCACACCAGCACCATGCCGACGATATAGCCGCCGAAAGTCAGCACCATGAGGATCTTGGAGCCGAATTTCTCCAGAATCACGCCAGAACCCATGGCGATCAGCGCGCCGAAGAACGAGAGGAAGCTGATATTGGTAGCGGACTGGGTGGCGCTCATGCCGCAGGACTGCCAGAAAGCCGTGGCGAAAGTCATAAAGCCGGCGTAGAGGGTAGCCGCCCCCATCATGGCAATGAAGAACAGCACGAAAGCCGGGGAGCGGATGGCCCTGTGATAGCCCACGCCGTCCTCCTCCGCCGGCGCGGCGGCCGTGCCGCTCTCCGCTGCCGGCCGCTGGGCGGCGGGCATTCGGATCAAGAGCAGATTGGCCAAAACGCCGATCACGGCGGCGCCGACACCGAAAGAAACCAGGATCGTGTGATAGTTTATGACCTTGAGCAGCTGTCCGGCTAGCAGGCTGAAAACCGTGGACCCAAATGAGGAGAAGCCGAAGACCACACCGATGACGGAGGCCATCCTGTCCCCGTACCACCCGGCGATCACGCCGGCGCAGCTGGCATGGGCGCCTAGGCCCAGCACGGCACCCTGCGCCAGGCTGACCAGGCCCAGGACCACCAGGTTGTCAACGGACCCGATCAGGCAGAGGAACACCGCAGAGGCAAGGGACCCCACCAGCAGGGACTTCTTGGGTCCCAGCACGTTGATCAGCTTGGAGCCGATCAGGCTGAACAGGAAACCTGAGACCGTAGCGACCATCGCGACATAGGACATCTGCATCCGGGAGTACCCGTACTCCGCCATATACTCCGGAATAAACAGGGAGAACATCCCAGCAACACCTGTGCTCAGGAAGATGATGATTGCGCACCCAATCGCCGAGGTCAATGCAAAGACGCTTCGTTCATGTCTCATGTCTATAATCCGCCTTTCTGCGAAAGGCACCGACGGGGTTATGAAACCCGCGTACTTTCGCCGGTAAAATTTGTTTGATATACTGTCCACGGGAGTGTTTGGTATACTACACAAGCCGTGGAGGTGAGTGGCGGGGCTGTATAGCGGCAACCCCGCATTTCTATATGGTTCGGTCATCCGTTAAGGCATCAACGATTGGCGCATAATCCGAGCAAGGAATCAGATTGGAAAGGGCAGGTTAACGGAAGTAAGCCTTACCGCCATCAACAAAGAGAGAGCGGCTAGTAATCCAATCAGAGTAGGAGCTGGCCAGGAAGACCACAGCGCCGCCGATATCATGGATCGGGTCGCCGATGCTGAAATTCGGCCGTTTGATCAGGTAGCCATCCATCGTTGCCTCCAGCTGCTCCGACGTGCGGACCGCCTTGGTGGAAAGCCACGCCGGGGAATCGCCTGTGGGGATAATGCAGTTCACATTGATGTTGTATTTGCCCCACTCCACGGCGGCAACCCGGGTCAGGCCGCGGATGGCCTCCTTGGAGGCCGCGTAGGCGGACATGGTGGGAGAACCATTCGTACCGGAAGCGGAGCCATAGGTGATTACCTTGGCATGCCCGTTCTTTCCCGTCTCTTTCAGATAGGGGAAGCAGGCCTGCATGCAGTTCACCGTTCCAATTACGTTGTTCTTGTACTCATAGTCCCAGGTCTCCAGCGGGGTATCCTCCATCGTCCCATAGGGAGCGAAAGCGAAGTGGTTGGTCGCCAGGATGTCCAGTTTGCCGAAAGCCTCAATGGTCTTTTTCAGGGCCTCATCCACCTCGGCACGGATGCTCACGTCGCATTTGATCGCCAGAGCGCGGCCGCCGGCCTTATTGATATCGTTGGCGACTCGCTCCACCTTTTCAAAAGTGCGGCCCCAGAGCGCAACACAGGCACCCTCCTGTGTCATAGCGTGCGCGGCGCCCTCGCCCAGGCCCTGTCCGGCGCCGGTGATGATCGCGATTTTCCCATCAAGAATACCCATAATCCATAACCCTCTTTCATTTTTTTGTTTTCTGTTTGCCATTTCGCGGAGCTTATGTTAAAATTATACCAACTCACACGTATGCCACAACTACGCACTTTTTGTGTTCGGCAGATCTGGGCACTTTGACCAACTCGAAAGGAGGATGCCTCATGAGGGAGTTCTTCATCAAGGACAACGGGCCGTGCTGCGTGGAAAAGGCGTTCAAGATGATCGGAGCACGCTGGACACCGCGGATTCTGGAACTGTGTTACCTGCATAGTGGGATGGATCTGCGGGAATTCCGGCAGGAGCTGCCCACCTGCCCGGAGACCACTCTCTCCCGTCGGCTAGAGAGTCTGCAGGAAGACGGCCTGCTGCAATACAACACGGAAACCAGAGCCTATGCGCTCACCATGCAGGCCACGGACATTCTGCCGATCATGCTCCACATGCAGCACCTGACCCTGTTGTGCAAACACACCTCCTCCGGGTACGGACATGCGGTAGAATTCGTCTATAAGCTGATTGGGGAGAAGTGGAAAGCCAAGATCCTTTGGATCATCCACGCGAAAGAGACCGTCCGTTTCAATGAACTGCTCCGGTCCATCGAGGGCCTCTCCCACAAGGTCCTGTCCGAGCGGTTGGAGGACCTGGAGAAGTCCGGTCTTGTCAACCGGATTGACTACCAGGAAAAGAGCCCACGAGTGGAGTACACCCTGACTCAGACGGGAAAGTTCGCGTACCAGATCATCTGTGAAATCTCCATTTGGGGTTATAAGTATGAGCTGGCAAACAGCCGTTTTGTAATTTCACAATGATAATTATGCAAGGAATGTGAAAGTTTTTTTTTAGAGGGCAACTTTTTTGGCTCCTGATCTTTTCCCAGCATTCCTCCAAAAAGGTGCGTGGTCCCGTTTGTATCCCGCATAGGAATTGTGCGTTTTGACGATATTCCCAAGGTACGCAGAAGACCGTTGAGGGATGGTAGCAACTTTTCAGGGCTGAATTATACAGCATGCCTCCCCATATCCAATCCCCGCACATTTCTTGGAATCCCGCAAATCCTCTTTTTATTTCCCCGCGCTTATGCTAGACTGAAACCAGGGATGAGGGGCGTATGGACCGGGGACCGATCTGCTGGAGCTGGCCGCCGGTGCGGTCGCCATCATCGAGAAGCCTTTTAATGCCGCCATCCTGTGCAGCTCCAAGCACGTCAGGATCATCGCGCACTTCAACCGGGTGTATGTGAAAGAGGGGCCCTTTGGCAAGGAGATCTCCAAACTGATCCGCATCGCGTTCAATACCCGCGAGAAAGCCGACTACGACGACTTTGCTCAGGCACAGAGAGAAAATGGCGGCGGATCAGATTGCGGCCGCGGAGAAGGTCATCTCGGCTGTGCGGGAATATCTGGACGCCACACGGTGAACCTGCAGCAGCTTCAGGGCATTCCTTGTTATGCCGTGTTTTGTTGATACATTTCCCCACCACCTGGTGCAGTAGGGGTGGTGCGAGGTCTGCCGCTGGAACCGGGCTGCTGACCAATACGCTGACCAATATCCGGATATCAGCAGGCGGACACAGTGGACAATGGCCTCTTTCTTGTTCTGAAAAAGTGGAGCAAAAAGTACCGGAAAGGGCTCAATAGCAGGCATTTGATGTCCAGGAGGATCTTCACACGCAGGAGGTCACTGGTTTAAGTTCAGTAGTCTCCATCAAAAAGAGCCTAATTTCGCAAAAATCAGGCCCTTTTTTTAATTTTCACAACTTTTTATGCGTTTGCAGTCCTCTAG
>CATZYY010000090.1 GCA_958426425.1 uncultured Oscillospiraceae bacterium | reverse complement strand
GGGACCCTCCGGACCCTGAGGACCCTCCGGACCCTGGGGACCTTGCGGACCCTGAGGACCCTCCGGGCCTTGCGGACCTTGGGCACCCCGGGGGCTGAAGAAGTCTAATTTCGTACCGCAGGGGGTGGGCGTAGAAAGCACACGGGCATTGGTACCCGGAGCTGTGGTCACTGTGGTACCCACGGTGATTTCTGTCCGGCAGGGGCAGGGCGGCGGGCAGGAACAAGCGCTGCTGCAGGGATCGCAGCAGTGGAAAGAACAGCAGGAATCATCCTGACAATGATGCATATACATAGATCTCCTTTCTAAGGGATCAAACCAGTATATGCATCTGACACCCCGGGTGTTCCTTTAGGGCTGCAAGCCAGCCAAATACCGGCGCACCATGTCCAGGGCGTGATTGGCGGCCAGATCCTGAATTCGATCCCGGCGCCGCCGGCCGGACTCCGTCCGGCGGCAGAAGGTGCCATCCGGTGTGTCCAGGCCGATGAAGACCAGCCCCACGGGGTTGTTCCGCTCATCCGGATCCGGACCCGCCACGCCGGTGACCGATACGGCAATCTCCGCGCCGGTAAGGCGGCGGGCACCCTGGGCCATGGCCCGGGCGGTGGGCTCCGACACGGCGCCGTATGTATCCAGAATCTCCTGAGGCACCCCCAGCACGGCGGCCTTGATCTCCGTCCAGTAGCTGACCACGCCGCCCCGATAGACCCTGGAGGCGCCGGGCAGGGCGGTGATGCGCCTGGCCACGAGACCCCCGGTGCAGCTCTCGGCGGTAGCCAGGGTCAGGCCCTTTCTCAGCAGTCCCTCCATGCATGCCTGAGCTAAGTCCTGAATATCCACGCCATAGACGTAATCCCCAAGGGCCTGCCGCACCTGCGCCACCACCGGGGTCAGCATGGCCTCCGCCGCCTGGACACTGTCCGCCTTGGCGGTGGCCCGGAGGCGCACCTCGCAGGGCTTGGCGTAGGTGGCCAGAGAGGGGTTTTCCATGTGGGACATGGTCTCATGGAGCAGCTGGTCCACATAGGATTCCCCCAGGCCGAAGGTCATGATGTCGTGGGAGACGATGACCTCTTTGGAAAGGTTCCGCAGATACGGTTCTACCCACCGGCGGAGCATAGTCTCCATCTCGTGGGGCGGACCCGGCAGCATCAGCACATGGACGCCGTCCGCTTCAAAGGCGCAGCCGGGGGCGGTGCCTACGGGGTTGTCGAAGATGACGCACCCCTCCGGCAGCTCCGCCTGCTGGCGGTTGTTCTCCGGCATGGGGGCGTGGAGGTTTTTCGTATAAAAGTCCCGGATGTCCTCCAGAATGTCCGGGTGGAACACCAGGGGCTTGCCGAAGGCGGCGCAGATAGTCTGCTTGGTCAGGTCGTCGTAGGTGGGTCCCAAGCCTCCGGTGGTGATGAGAATGTCCGCCCGGCGGCGGGCCACGCCCAGGGCCTCCACCAGCCGCTCCGGGTTATCGCCTACCACCGTGTGCCAGAAGACATTGACGCCCAGAGTGGAGAGGCTCTGGGACAATACCTGGGCATTGGTGTTGGCAATGTTGCCCAAAAGCAGCTCGGTGCCCACAGCAATGATTTCAGTGGTATGAGACATGGAAACAAAACCTCCCATGGCCGACGCTGGGGCGGTCGGTGCCGCCGTAAGTACCAGGCGCCAGCGCAGCATTTTCGCAGAGACGGAGTTTGCGGAGCCTTAGAGGCAAAAGGTCCCGCAGGGGTACACCCCCGCGGGACCCGTGGTCATCAGATCCGGGGCGCGTCGCCGGGCTTTACCCACACCCACTGGCGGCCCGCCAGGGCCTCCGCTACCAGGGCCTCCACGTCCAGGGCGGCCTCGGCGGAGCGCACATCCTCCAGTTTGGGCCGGGTGCAGGGATGCCGGGGGGTGAACACGGTGCAGCAGTCCTCATAGGGCAGGATGGAGGTATCGTAGGTGCCGATCTCCCGGGCCATGCGGATGATTTCCACCTTGTCCATGCCGATCAGGGGCCGCAGAACCGGCAGCTCACACACATCGTCGGTGGTGCCCAGGGCCAGCATGGTCTGACTGGCCACCTGGCCCAGGGACTCTCCGGTGACCAGGGCCCCGGCCTTGCACCGCCCGGCCACCGCCTGGGCAAGACGCATCATAAACCGCCGCATAATGAGGGTGAAATACTCCTCCGGGCAGTTTTTGCGGATTTCCTCCTGAATACGGGTAAAGGGGATGATGTGGACCATCATCCGGCCGCACCAGTCCGTCAGCAGCCGAGCCAGCTCCAGCACCTTTTCCTGGGCCTGGGGAGAGGTATAGGGCGGGGAGACAAAGTGGACCATCTCCAGCTCCACGCCCCGCCGGGCCATCATCCAGGAGGACACCGGGCTGTCCAGTCCGCCGGAGAGCAGGCTCACCGCCCGGCCGCCCATGCCGATGGGCAGTCCTCCGGCGCCGGGGACGGCGGGGGTGTGGACGTAAGCGTACTTCTCCCGGATTTCCACAAACACCGTCAGGTCCGGGTTGTGGACATCCACGGCCACGCCCGGGAAGGCCTCCGCAAGCTCGCCGCCCACCTCCTGGCTCAGCTGAATGGAGTTGAGATGGAAGGTCTTGTCGGCCCGCTTGCTCTCCACCTTGAAGCTGCGGGCGGCGGCAAAGGCGTCGGCCAGATAGGTCTTGGCCGTCTCCACAATGGCCTCCACGGTCTTCTCGCAGGGGGCCGCCCGGGCCACCGCCACCACGCCGAAGACCTGCCGGCAGGCGGCAAAGGCGGCCTCCATGTCGCAGTGCTCCGTGGTGGGCTCCACGTAGATGGTGCTCTGGCGGATATAGACCTGAAAACTGCCGCAGCCCTTTAACCGGCGGCGGACGTTGTTCACCAGCTTGTCCTCAAAGGAGTGGCGGTTCTGGCCCTTCAGGACCACCTCGCCCAGCTTCAATAAAAAGATGTCCTGTCTGGACACGGGATCGATCGTCATAATGGACCTCCGTACAGTACAAGAATTTTCACCGGCCCTTTAGGCCGGCGCCATCCCACAGGGACGGCTGTCATGATTTTTTTATTATACTGTATTTGTCCCGGAATAAAAAGCCCCGAAATGGGTTTCCGCAGCCGCAAAAAATTTTTTTAATTGCCCTGCAATAAAAGAATCCCTTCCCCCGTTAATGGTACAGAAAGGCAAAAACGCCGCTGAAAAAACGACGATAAGGAGAATGCAAGTATGAAGAAGAACGGCTATCTCAAGGGATTTGTCTCCGGCCTGGTGATGACGGCCCTGCTGGTGTCCCTGTGCCTGACGGTTTCCGCCGCAACCAACCGGACCATCGATGTGGAAGACGGCATCAAGATCACCCTCAACGGCTCCGCCCTGACTCCTCGGGACGCTGCCGGCAAGACCGTCCCCGTGTTCCTGTATGAGGGCACCACCTACGTGCCCGCCCGGGCCATCAGCGAGGCTCTGGGACTGAATGTCAGTTTTGATTCCGCCACCCGCACCGTAGTGCTCACCGGCAAGACTTCCGGCTCCACCGCATCCGGTACCAGCTCCGGCACCACGGCCTCCGGTTATATCACCGCCGACCGGGCCAAGGAGATCGCCCTGGCGGACGCCGGCGTGAAGGCCTCCGCCGTGGTCTTTATCCGGGCGGAGCTGGACCGGGACGACGGCCGCACGGTCTATGATGTGGAGTTTTACAGCGGCAGCACCGAGTATGACTATGAGATCGACGCCGTTACCGGCGCCATCCGCAGCTCCGACCGGGACGTGGAGGGCTTTGTGCCCAGCACCTCCGGCACCGCCGCTTCCATCACCGCTGACCGGGCCAAGGAGATCGCCTTGGCGGAGGTTCCCGGCGGCACCGTGTTCAAGTGTGAGCTGGACCGGGACGACGGCCGCCTGATCTACGAGGTGGAGGTCATCAGCGGCAGCACCGAGTATGATTTTGAGATCGACGCCACCACCGGCAGCATTGTAGGCCGGGATGTGGACTATCGCGGTTGGTAACATCGTGAGCTTTAAAAGCGGCGCCATTGAAGGCGCCGCTTTTTTTGCCTGCCCATAGGAGAAACGCCGCTTGTGACTGGAGGCGGTTTCTGGTATAATGAACCCATCAATTCCAGACAAAACACCACATCATACACAATATGGAGGGGAACGCTATGAAGATCGTTGCCATCAATGGAAGTCCCAGAAAGAACGGAAACACCGCCCAGCTGCTGGAGGTGGTTCGCCGGGAGGTGGAGGCCGCCGGCGTGGAGTTCCAGGTGTTCCAGCCGGGTCCCAAGGTCCACCCCTGCATGGCCTGCTACCACTGCCTGAACACCGGGTCCCTTCGCTGTGTCCAGACCGATGACATGGTCAACGATATTATTGCCGCCTGCATCGAAGCCGACGGCATCCTGCTGGCCTCCCCGGTGTACCACGGCGGTATCGCCGGCGGCATGAAGTGCGTGCTGGACCGGCTGATGCTGGCGGCGGGCTGCGGAGACAATCAGCTCTGCCGCAAAGTGGGCGGTGCCCTGTGTACCCTGCGCCGCAGCGGCGGCATGGAGACGTATCAGCAGCTGCTGGGCACCATGGATGCCATGGAGATGATCATCGTCACTTCCGACTACTGGGGCGCCGTCCACGGCGCCGATCCCGGTGAGGCCCTGCAGGATACCGAGGGCATGGAGGTAGCCGCCAAGCTGGGCCGCAACATGGCCTGGACTGTGAAGGCCCTGGCCGCCGCCAAGGAGACGCTGCCGCCGCCGGAGAGTCACAAGCGTACCTTCACCAACTTTATCCGGTAAGCCACAGAAATTTTTATGGAGCCGCCGTTGACATATTGATTATATTTATATATAGTGAGGTTATGATAATCTGCGGAATTTGACAGTGAGG
This sequence comes from uncultured Oscillospiraceae bacterium, assembly GCA_958426425.1. GTDB lineage: Bacteria > Bacillota > Clostridia > Oscillospirales > Oscillospiraceae > Oscillibacter. The sequence goes on along the minus strand of CATZYY010000090.1, from coordinate 4,374 downwards.
GGGGCGGCCCATGGAGATGCGGCAGCTGAAATATTTCATGGCGGTGGCCAAGGCGGAGAGCTATTCCGCCGCCGCCGCGGAGCTGGACGTGGCCCAGCCCACGCTGTCCATCGCCGTGCGGAATCTGGAGCAGGAGCTGGGCGTCCAGCTGTTCTATACCTTTGGCCGTCGGCAGCGGCTGACCGACGAGGGAGAGCGGCTGCTGGAGGGTGCTCAGCGGATGATGGAGGAATATCGCCGCACCGTGGAAGAGGTGCAGAACACCGGCGATACAGCCGCCGGTTCTTTGACAGTGGGGCTGCCCCCGCTGCTGGGGACCTGCTATTTTGCCGCGCTGATTCCGGAATTTGCCAGAAAGTATCCCAACGTTCGGATTCAGGTGGTGGAACAGGGCTCCTATGTCATCGATCAGATGATTATGGACGGTGAGCTGGACATTGCACTGACACTGAACACCGAGCAGGTGGAGCAGTTTGAGACTCTGCCTTTCACCTGTCAGCGGGTGGGGGTCATTCTCCACCGGGACAACCCCTTGGCTCAACGGGAGAGCCTGTCCTTTGCGGAATTGAAGGGGCAGCGATTCGCTATTTTCAACCGGGATTTTGCCCTTCACTGGCAGATTATGGAGGCTGCCCGCCGGGCGGAGTACACACCCCAGATTGTACTGCTGTCCTCCCAGTGGGACTTTCTGGTGGAGGTGGCGGCCCAAAATCGGGCCATTACCATTTTGCCAAAGCCCATCTACGACAAGTACCCCTCCGCCGCCGTGCGGTGGGTTCCTCTGTCCGACGGGCCACGGGTATGGGACGTGCGGGTGGCCCGGAACAAAAAGCGTTATATGTCCAACGCCTGCAAGGCCTTCCTGCGGCATATCAAGGACAGCCGTCCGCCGGATGACCTGCTGTAAAGGCCCTGCATTTTGGCCTCTTGAAAGGAGTGTGCCACTATGTATCCGTTTTCTGGTTTCATTCTCCCCAATACACAGGGATGGCTGACGGTCCTGGTGGCGTTTCCGCTGATCGGCCTGGCTCTCTGGGGCCTTAATACCTTCTTGCTGAATCGGCTGAAAAACGGCAAGGCCGACTATTCCAAGGAGGGTTTCCGCAGACGGGCCCGGCTGGTCACTGCGGCGGTGATGGCGGTCATCATCCTGGCGGCGATTCTGCAGTACCTGGTCTTTGACTGAACACCCCCCGTCTTTATGCAGCCATTTCGGAAAAGAAACAGGCGGCGCCCCGCATGGGGCGCCGCCTGTCTTCATCCCTTGAGGATGTCGGTATTGCGGTACTGAATGGCCTCGGCCAGGTGCTCCGGCCCAATGGCCTCTGCCCCGTCCAGGTCCGCGATGGTCCGGGCCACCCGGAGGATGCGGTCATGGGACCGGGCGGTAAGACCCATGCGGTCAAAGGCGGACTTCATCAGCGCCTCGCCGGCGCTGTCCAGAACGCAGAACTGCCCAATTTGAGCCGGGGTCATGTGGGCGTTGCAGGCCACGCCAGTTCCGGCAAAACGCTCTTTCTGGATGGTTCTGGCCCCGTCCACCCGGGCCTTTACCACGGCGGAGGACTCCGGTACGGATTTTCGCCGCAGGGCCTCGTACTCCACCGAGGGCACGGACACGTGGAGGTCGATCCGGTCCAGCAGAGGGCCGGAGATCTTTTCCACGTACTTGGCCACCTCCCGGTCTGAGCAGGTGCACTTGCCGGAGGGGTGTCCCCGCCAGCCGCAGCGGCAGGGGTTCATGGCGCATACCAGCTGGAACCGGGCGGGCAGGTGCAGCGTGCCTCCGGAGCGGGCCACGGTGACCTCTCCCTCCTCCAGGGGCTGGCGCATGGCCTCCAGCACGTCCCGGTGGAACTCCGGCAGCTCGTCCAGAAACAGAACGCCGTTGTGGGCCAGGGAGATCTCCCCCGGCCGCAGAGCGGGACCTCCGCCGGTAAGGGCCGCGGCAGAGGCGGTGTGGTGGGGACTGCGGAAGGGCCGCCGGGTCAGCAGGGGATGGTGAGGGTCCGCCAGTCCCGCCACGGACCAGATGCCGGAGACCTCCAGGGCCTCCGCCTTGGTCATGTCCGGCAGGATGGAGGGCAGCCGCTTGGCCAGCATGGACTTGCCGGCGCCGGGGGAGCCGATCAGCAGCAGATTGTGGCCTCCCGCCGCCGCGATCTCCAGGGCCCGCTTCACGTTCTCCTGCCCCATGACGTCTTTGAGGTCCGGCAGCTCCGCCGCCTCCGGCTGTGGCTGCCAGGGCGGGGTGGGGGAGAGGGGCGTCTGTCCCTTCAGATGGGCCGCCAGGGCGGCCACGTGTTCCACACCGTAGACCGTGAGGCCTCCGGCCAGTGTGGCCTCCGCGGCGTTCTCCGCCGGGACGTACAGCTGCCGGATACCGCTCTCTTTGGCCGCCAGGGCCATGGGCAGCACGCCGGCCACGCCCCGGACCGCTCCCGTCAGGGACAGCTCCCCCAGGAAGGCGGTGTCCGCCGGGGGCGGCGGCAGCTGGCCGGACGCCGCCAGAAGACCCACAAAAATGGGCAGATCATAGATGGTACCCGCTTTTTTCTGCCCCGCAGGCGCCAGATTGACCGTGATGCGGCTGACGGGGAATTTGGCGCCGCAGTTCTTCACCGCCGCCCGGACCCGTTCCCGGGCCTCCCGCACCGCTGCGTCCGGCAGTCCTACAATGTCAAAGGCCGGAAGGCCTCCGGACAAAAAGCACTCGGCACTGACTGCATAGCCTGCAATGCCGTTGAGCCCCAGAGAATGTACCGTTACCACCAAAGTCCCTCACCTCCGCAATTCCCGGCTGACCGGGAGTGGCCGGCAAAAGCCGGTCTGTTTTTCTTAATATACCATAGACTGGGACGTTCGGGAACCCGCTGGAAGAAAAAGGGCAAAAAAAGGGGAGTTTGTTGGAACTGTTCTGAAAAACAACAAAATTTGTGCAAAAAATAACAAGCCCGCCATTTACACGAAGAAACACAAGTGGTATAATGAAAACGCATGAGCACACGGGGGTGCATCCGGGTTCATGTTCTGGTAAGATTGCTGCAAAGGGCAGCAAATTATAGGAGGTAAGTATATGGCAAGAAAGTTCAAGTCCATGGACGGTAACAACGCCGCTGCATACGTCAGCTATGCGTTTACCGAAGTGGCGGGGATTTATCCCATTACCCCGTCCTCTCCCATGGCAGACTTGGTTGACCAGTGGTCTGCCGCTGGTCAGAAAAACATCTTCGGCACCACTGTCAAGGTGATTGAGATGCAGTCCGAGGCCGGCGCCTCCGGCACGGTCCACGGCTCTCTGGCCGCCGGTGCTCTGACCACCACCTACACCGCGTCTCAGGGCCTGCTGCTGATGATCCCCAACATGTATAAGATCGCCGGCGAGCTGCTGCCCTGCGTGTTCCACGTGTCCGCCCGGACCGTGTCCACCCACGCGCTGAACATCTTCGGCGATCACTCCGACGTCATGGCCTGCCGCCAGACCGGCTTCGCCATGCTGGCCGAGGGCAATGTCCAGGAGGTTATGGACCTGGCTCCCGTGGCCCATCTGGCCGCCATCGAGGGCCGCGTGCCCTTCCTGAACTTCTTCGACGGTTTCCGTACCTCTCACGAGATCCAGAAGGTGGCTGTGTGGGATTACGAGGACCTGAAGGAGATGTGCGACATGGACGCCGTTGCCGCGTTCCGCAAGCACGCCCTGAACCCCGAGCGCCCCAACATGCGCGGCTCTCACGAGAACGGCGATATCTTCTTCCAGCATCGTGAGGCCTGCAACCCCTACTATGACGCTCTGCCCGCCGTGGTGGAAAAGTACATGGCCAAGGTCAACGAGAAGCTGGGCACTGACTATCAGCTGTTCAACTACTACGGCGCCGCCGACGCTGACCGCGTCATCATCGCCATGGGTTCCATCTGCGACGTGGCTGAGGAAGTCATCGACTACCTCAACGCCAACGGTGAGAAGGTGGGCCTGATCAAGGTCCGTCTGTATCGGCCCTGGCGCGCGGACAAGCTGCTCTCCGCTATTCCCGCCACCTGCAAAAAGATCGCTGTTCTGGACCGCACCAAGGAGCCCGGCTCCCAGGGCGAGCCTCTGTACATGGACGTGGTCACCTCTCTGGCCAACGCCGGCCGCACGGACATTGCCGTGATCGGCGGCCGCTACGGCCTGGGCAGCAAGGACACCCCGCCTGCCTCCGTCTTTGCGGTGTATGACGAGCTGAAGAAGGATCAGATGAAGCGCGAGTTCACCATCGGCATCGTGGACGATGTCACCCACCTCTCCCTGGAGGAGAAGCCCGCTCCCAGCGTGGCTCCCGCCGGCACCATCGAGTGCAAGTTCTGGGGTCTGGGCGGCGACGGCACCGTGGGCGC
>CATZYY010000089.1 GCA_958426425.1 uncultured Oscillospiraceae bacterium | reverse complement strand
AAGACCGTCATCCGGCTGGACACCTGGGAGGGAAACCTTCCCGCCAACCGCCTCTACCCCTCCTTGGGCTATCGGTACGCCGGGGCGGCGGAATTCTTCTTCATGGGCTTCATTCATGAGATTCTCAACTGCTACGAGAAATCTCTGTGAGCAAAGTCCTTGGGGCCCAAGGGGTTCCGCCCTTTGCTAACCGCAGGTTGACATGGTGCCGCCCGGCGGTTGGTGGACCGGAAGGCCCCTTTTCTGTCATACTGGCACCGGAAAGGAGGGGTCGCCCATGACCATCGGGCAGCGGGTAGCCCAAAAGCGAAAAGAGCTGGGACTGAGCCAGGAAGCCCTGGGGGATACCCTGGGCGTGTCCCGGCAGTCTATCTATAAGTGGGAGAGCGACTCCGCCCTGCCGGAGATCGACAAGCTGATTGCTCTCAGCCGCCTGTTCGGCGTGTCTGTGGGGTGGCTGCTGGGGGTGGAGGAGCCGCCTCAGGCCGACGGGGCGGAAGATCCCAATGCGGATGCCGGTTCTGCCCCAGCGGCCGGGGAGCTGACGGAGGCCCAGCTGCGGATGGTGGAGGAGATCGTGGAGCGGTACACCGCCGCCCTGCTGAAGCCAAAGCGCCGGCGCTGGCTCCTTGTGCTGGCGGGCGTCGTACTGGTTTTCGCCATCTTCAATCTCTTTTCAGAGCTGAATACCCTGCGCAACCAGCAAGACAGCATATCCGGCAGCATTGCCCAAGTTCAAAACAGCGTGGACCGGCAGATCGGCTCCATCTCCAACCGGGTGGAGGAGATCCTGAAAGCCCAGAACAGCCTGGTGGCGGACTACGGTGTGGAAATCGTCTCGATTAATCCCGCGGAAAACCGGGTGGTATTTTCCGCCCGAGCTGTTCCCAAAACCTATTCCGAGGGGATGACAGTCACATTCTCCGTGGACAACGGCACCGGCGGAGTCAACAATGCTCCGGGAACCCCCTCCTCCGGCGGCTCCTTCAAGGGCACACTGGCCTGTGGCTTGACCGACAGCATCACGGTGTCGGCAATCTTCACCAGTTCCGACGGCACCCGTCAAACCCAGCTGCTGGACCAGTTTTACAGCCTGTACAGCGACACCATGCCCACCGTGGATGTGCAGAGCAACTTCATGTGGATGGACCTGGCGGACGGAGCGCTGGTGCTGACGGAGGACAGCCACGAGCGCTACATCTGGACCCGGGAGCAAACCTGGTCCGACAGCGCCGCCGCCATCAACCATGTGCGGGTGGGCCTGTTCAAAAACCGAAATCTGGTGGCCTGGGCGGAGCGGTGTGAACAGCCCGACAGCTTCCACGGCTTTGAGGACTGCTCCTTCTACTGTCTGCCGGAGCTGCGGCTGGAGCTGACCGCCCAGGACACCATTGAAATTGCCGCCGTGGTGACCGACGAATATGGCCGAGTCATCATCGGGCAGGATGTGCCCTATGTCCCCGACCTGGAGGATGGGGAACTGGTCCACCCGGACATCAGCTCCCTGGACAGCAACCCGGACAACTGGAACTACTGACAGCAGCGGAGCGGCGGTTTTTTGCCGCTCCGCCGTGTTATATCCCTCCCGTTTCTCCCCTCCCCGACCAGGCAAAAGCGGCACCTGGAGCTTCTCTCCAGGTGCCGAAAATTTCTGTCCCATGGGGGCCATACCCCAATCCCCCACAGCAAAGCCCCCACCCAAGGCGTCTTGGGCGGGGGCTTGCGCGTTTGTAAGGTCTTGGGGAAATGGGCCGGAAACGAATCCGTACGAAGTGCGGCTCCTTCCGGCCGGACGGGACAGGGCCTGTAGGCCGTCAGGAGAGCTCCGCCTGTCCCGTGTACAGCTGGTAATACCGTCCCTTCTGGGCCAGCAGGTCCGCGTGGTCGCCCCGCTCGATGATCTCGCCCTGCTCCAGGACCATGATGGCCTTGGCGTTGCGGACGGTGGAGAGCCGGTGGGCGATAACAAACACCGTGCGGCCCGCCATGAGCCGGTCCATGCCCTGCTCAATGAGCTTTTCCGTGCGGGTATCGATGGAGCTGGTGGCCTCATCCAGAATCAGCACCGGCGGGTTGGCACAGGCCGCCCGGGCGATGTTCAGCAGCTGCCGCTCGCCCTGGCTGAGGTTCCCTCCGTCGCCGGAGAGGACGGTCTGATAGCCCTGGGGCAGCCGGCGGATAAAGGCGTCGGCGCCGGCCATGGCCGCTGCGGCCTGTACCTCCTCGTCAGTAGCCTCCAGGCGGCCGTAGCGGATGTTGTCGGCCACGGTACCCGTAAAGAGGTGGGTATCCTGGAGCACAATGCCCAACGACCTGCGCAGGGAGTCCTTTTCGATATCCCGGACGTCGATGCCGTCGTAGGTGATGGTGCCCGACTGGATCTCGTAGAAGCGGTTGATAAGGTTGGTGATGGTGGTCTTGCCGGCGCCGGTGGAGCCCACGAAGGCGATCTTCTGCCCCGGCTTTGCGTACAGGGAGATGTCGTGGAGAACGGTCTTTTTCTCGTCGTAGCCGAAGACCACATTGTGGAAGCGCACATCGCCCCGAACCTGGGTCAGCGTGCCGTCAGGCTGCTTCCAGGCCCACTCGCCGGTGTCAAAGTCCGCCTCGGTCAGCTTGCCGGAGCGGTCCTCGGTGACCCGGACCAGCTTCACCTTGCCCTGGTCCACCTCGGGCTGGGCCTCCATGATCTCAAAGACCCGCTCGGCGCCGGCCACGGCGGAAAGGATGGTATTCACCTGCTGGGAGATCTGGGTAATGGGCTGGCTGACCTGCCGGGTGTACTGGAGGAAGGCCGCAAGGTCCCCCAGCTGGAAGGTGCCGCTGCCGATGGCCAGCAGAGCACCCACACCGCAGGTGATGGCGTAGTTGATATAGCTGAGGTTGCCCATGGCGGGCATCATGGCGCCGCCGTAGGCCTGGGCCCGGGTGGCGGCATGGCGGTAGTTCTCGTTGAGCTCCCGGAAGTCCGCTTTGGCCGCATGCTCGTGGTTGAAGACCTTGATGACCTTCTGTCCCTCGATCATCTCCTCAATATAGCCGTTGACGGCGCCCAGGGCCGCCTGCTGGGCAGCGAAGTACCGCCGGGAGCGGCCGCCGATGGTCTTGACCACCCGCAGCATCACCACCAGCATGACGAAGGTGATCAGGGACAGCGCCGGACTCAGCACAAGCATCATAATGATGGTTCCGGTGAAATTCAGCGCGCAGGAGATCAGGCTGCCGAAGCTGTTGTTCAACGCCTCGGAGACGGTGTCGATATCGTTGGTGTAGCGGCTCATGAGCTCGCCATGGGTATGGGTGTCGAAAAATTTCAGCGGCAGGGTCTGCATCCGGTCAAAGAGATCGGCGCGAATCCGGGCCACGGTGTTCTGAGACACATGGACCATGATGCGGGCGTAACCGAAGGAACAGGCCGCGCCGGTGAGATACACCGCGCCCATGACCGCCAGCATCCGGGCAAGGCCCGGAAAATCGCCGGGGAGAATATAGTCATTGATGAGGGGTTTGATGAGATAGGACCCGCCCACGGTGCATACGGAGCTGATGACCAGCAGCACCGCCACCAGGATCAGCAGATGGGTGTACCGGCCCAGATACCGCATGAGCTTGCCCAACGTGCCCCGCAGGTCCTTGGGCTTTTGGAAGCCGTGGCGCCCCGGTCCCCCTCCGGGTCCCATGGGACGGTTGGATGTCTGACGCTGTTCAGCCACCGATACTCACTCCTTCCTGCTGGGATTCATAGACCTCGCGGTAGATTTCGCAGGTCTTCATCAGTTCTTCGTGGGTGCCCTGGGCAACCACCCGGCCGCCGTCCATCACCAGGATCAAATCCGCCTCGCAGACGGAGGTCACCCGCTGGGCAATGATGAGCTTGGTGGTGTCCTTCAGCTCCGAGGCAAAGGCCGCGCGGATCTTGGCGTCGGTGGCCGTATCCACAGCGGAGGTGGAGTCGTCCAGAATCAGCACCTTGGGCTGCTTCAAAATGGCCCGGGCAATGCACAGCCGCTGCTTCTGACCGCCGGAGACGTTGACGCCGCCCTGACCCAGGTCGGTGTCCAGGCCGTCGGGCATCCGCTCCAAAAACTCGTCGGCGCAGGCGGAGCGGCAGGCGGCCCATAGCTGCTCGTCTGTGGCGTCAGGATTGCCCCAGAGGAGGTTTTCCCGAATGGTGCCGGAAAAGAGGGTGTTCTTCTGCAGCACCATGCCCACTTCTTCCCGCAGGTGCTCCATGGTATAATCCGACACCGGCCGGCCGCCTACGCTGACCGTGCCCTCCGTGGCCTCATACAGCCGGGGAATCAGGGATACCAGGGTGGTCTTGGCGCTGCCGGTACCGCCCAGAATGCCCACGGTCTGCCCGGAGCGGATGTGGAGCGTCACATCCCGGAGAATCCATTCGGAGGCCTCGGGATGATACTTGAAGGAAACATGGTCAAAGTCAATGCTGCCGTCCTTCACCTGGGCGGGAGCCGTGTTGCCGTCGGCATCGGTGTCGGTAACGGCTTTGTCGTCGGTGATGGCAGGCCGCTCCTCCAGCACCTCCCGAATCCGGCGGGCGCAGGCCACGGACCGGGTCATCATCATGAAGATCATGGACACCATCATGAGGGACATCATGATCTGCGTGATATAGGTGAAGAAGGTAATGAGCTTTCCAGCCTCCAGAGTCCCGGCGTTGACCATCTGCCCGCCGAACCACATGACGGCAATGATGGTGCCGTAGACGATCAGCATCATAATGGGCATGTTGATGACCACCATGCCGAAAGCCCGCTGGGCATTGGCCTTCAGGTCCAGGTTGCGCTTTGCGAATTTCTCCCGCTCATGGTCCTCCCGGACAAAGGATTTCACCACCCGAATGCCGGTCAGATCCTCCTGCACCACCAGGTTCAGCGCGTCGGTTTTCTCCTGCATGGACCGGAACATGGGACTGGCCTTGGTCAGAATCAACCCCACCGACACCGCCAGCAGCGGCAGTGCCACCAGGAAGACATTGCTGAGCTGGTAGCTGATGCGAATGGACAAGAACAGGGCGCACACCAGCATCACCGGGGCCCGCACCAGCAGACGCATACCGAACATCAGGGTCATCTGCATGTTGTTGACGTCGTTGGTCAGCCGGGTCACCAACGAGGCGGTGGAGAACTTCTCAATATTGGAGAAGGCATACTCCTGAATGTGGTCGTACTCCGCCGCCCGCAAGTTGGCACCGAAACCCATGCCTGCCGTGGCGGAGCAGGCAGCGGCCCCCAGGCCGAAGGCCAAAGACACCATGGCCATGACCACCATCAAAATTCCCTTTTGCAGAATGTAGCTCTGGTCCCCTGTGGCGATACCCACATCCACGATGTCGCTCATCACCAGCGGGATCAGCAGCTCGAAAATGGCCTCCGCCGCGCTGCACCCGATGCCCAGGGCAATCCAGCCGGCGTAAGGCCGCATATACTTTGTCATGTGGCTCGATCCTCCTCCAAATTCTGAATAATTCGGCACAAAAGGGAGCGGAACTGCTCCGTCTCCTGGGGGGTCAGCCCCCGGACCAGGGCGGCCTCCGACTCCCGGAAACTCCGCTCAAACAGCGCCTGCTTCTGCCGGCCCTTGTCGGTGAGGGTGATGAGCCGGCGCCGGGCATCGCTGCCGCTGACGCTGCGGACCACCAAATCCTTCTCCACCATCCGGTCCAAAATCCCATTGGCGGTGGAGGGCTTCACCTTCAGGAAGTCCGTCACCTGGCACTGGGGCGCCTGTCCGCCGTGGCGGATCAGATACAGCAGCACATGGGTCTGCACCGGTGTGACCTCATATTGGCTCAGCCGCGCCTCCATTCCGGCCCTGGACAGATGGGCACAGCGGCCCAGCATAGGCCCCAGGGCATTGGCGTAGAGCATGGTAGCACCTCCTCGCATTTTATTTAGCCCGCTAAATATTAGCACGCTAAATATTAGCACAGCATTTCTATGCTGTCAACATGGAACTCGCCAAAACTTTTTGAACGATTTGTAAACGAATTTTTCAATTTCTAACCTATCTGTAAACAAATTGTGAAGGTTCCTTTGGCCCTGTTGACTTTCCGCCGGCGGGTCGCTATGATGAATACAACAAGCAGAAAGCTTGTAAAGACACACACCATTTTCCCTCTCCTTTCTCTATATCATACAGGAAGGCGGGCAGTCCCAACGGGCTGCCCGCCTTCCTGTCAGCTTGCCGAAAAAACTTTTTCGGCAAGCTGAGCAAGTTTTTTAAACCTATAATAAGCTTTAAAAAACTTATGATTGAAAACGAGAGGAACCCCTCCTGGGTTCCTCTCGTAGCTCTCTTCCTTCCCGCCGCGCAAGTCTTCCTTCTTTTTCGGCAGATTCGCAGGAAGGCGGGCAGTCCCAACGGGCTGCCCGCCTTCCTGTTTCTTTTCCTGTTATGTCCTGTCATGGTACCATTCGCTCGACTGTCCAGCGGCCGCCGCCCTTTCTCACCAGCCCAGCAGCAGCCGCAGGTACCCGGCATACAATCCCAGCAGGGCGGCGCCCTGCCAGCGGTGAAACCGCCCTGTCACCAGCGGCGGCAGCGCCGCCGCTCCGCACAGCACCAGGCAGGCCGGCAGATCCAGTCCCGTGGTCTGGGGACCAATCAGCAGCGTCCCCCCTGAAACAGCAGCGCAGGCCGGCAGAATCAGGGCCAGATCAATGATGTTGGCTCCAATGATATTGCCCACGGACAGAGCGCTCTCCCGGCGGGAGATGGCCGTCAGGGTAGTGACCAGCTCCGGCAGAGAGGTTCCCACCGCCACCGCCGAGGACCCCACCACCCCGGCGGGTACACCCAGCAGCAGCGCCAGAAGGCTGCCATGGCGCACCAGCAGCCGGGAACCCAGAACCACGGCAGCCGCCCCCAGGGCAAACATCCCCAGTTCCCGGACCATCCGTCGGCGGGAGAACGTACGGCCTTTCGGCAGGCTCTTCCGATGGCGCTCCATGCCCTGCCGGGCCTCTCCGGCGCTGATGGTCAGATACACCGCCAAAATGGCCGCCAGCAACAGCCAGCCGGGAAAGGTCAACGTGCCGCTCTGGCACAACAGCGCCAAAATGGCCGCCGCGGCAGTCATCAGCGCCGCCTTGGGGATCACCTGCCGCCTGGGCGCGGCGGCGGGAATACACAAAATTCCAATGCCCAAAATCAAGCCCAGGTTGGCCACCACGGACCCCACGGCGTTGCCCACCGCCAGGTCCCTGGCCCCTTGCAGCACCCCGGTGACGGACACGGTCAGCTCCGGCAGGGTGGTGGCCAGGGAGACCACCGTGGCACCGATGAGAAACCGGGGAACGCCGGAGGCCTCCGCCATCCAGACGGCGCCATCCAAAAACCAGTCTCCGCCCTTGACAATCAGCACCAGCCCCGCCAGAAACAGCGCCACGGACACCCATACACCTGTCAACACCGGCACACTCCTCTCCCGGCGCCGGGAGGGGCGCCTGTCTGTTACACCGTATGCGCCGTGTCTCCCAGGAATTCCGGGTCGTAACCGATGTTCTTTTCCAGGACGCCTCCCGCCGCGGGTGCAAAGCCCCGGCGGGCAAAGAAAGGCAGCTCCGCCGGTCCCACCGTCCGCAGGCGGTCCCGGCCCAGAGGACGGTAGTACATCACCGCCTGACCAATCAGCTGTGTGCCATAGCCCTTGCGGCGGCAGGATTCCTCAATCCAGAACAAATCCACCCAGCCGCAGCTGCTCTCCGCCTCCCGGTTCGGGTCAAAGCGCACCAGACCCACAGGCCGGCCGTCTTTCAAATAGCCCACCAGAACCGGCTGATCCGGATTCCCCGCCGCTGCGCCGGTCTCCGTCCGTGCCTGGTCCAGCAGCGCCTGCTGCTCCGGCAGGCGCGCAGGGGCGAAGTACAGCCCCGGCTCCAGAGCATTGGCGTGGCGGGTACTGCTCTCCTCCGCCAAAAACTCCGGCGTACGCAGATGGCTGTTGTCATCCCGCCAGAGAACCTCCAAATGGTTCCCGTCGCCCCGCAGCAAAGACACGGCGGTGTTGTCCCCATGAGGCGTCCTCCCCAGCTCCTCCAGGGGGATGCCCTGGAGGGTGGCCAGCAGGATGCGGATAGCGCAGCCGTGGGAAAATACCGCCACGGTTTTGCCGTCGTTTTCCGCCGCAATGGCCTTCACCGCAGACAGCACCCGGTCCCGCACCTGGGCCGGCGTCTCAGCTCCCTGCGCCTGCCAGCGGTGGAGCTGGTGCGTAAAGAACTCCAGCTGCTCCGGCTCTTCCCGGGCGATCTCGCCCCAGGTCTTTTGCTCCCAGACGCCCACGCAGATCTCCCGCAGACCCGGGCAGCGGTGCAGCGGCAGCCCCTTGGGGCGGTACAGGGCGCTGGCGGTGGCGCAGGTGCGGTAGAGGTCGCTGGAGTAGACGGCGTCGATATGGATGTCCGCAAAGCGCCGGGACAGGGCCTCCACCTGTCGCCAGCCCCGGTCGGTGAGGATACTGTTGGCCTGGCCCTGGGCAATGCGGTAAAGATTTCCCTCCGCCTCCGCGTGGCGGATCAGATAGATCGTGGTCATATGTTCCCTCCATGGGGCGCTGCCCCTTATTTTTATATTTTGTTGTCATTATACGGCACACAGCGGAATTTGGCAAATCGGGCGGCGATTTTTTTCCCGGAAAGGGGTCATACTACCGTCGTGGCCAAAAGGAGTGAATGAATATGAAGACGTTTGCCGGATTTTGGGTCGGCATGGGCGCCGGCATGATGGCCGGCGCGGCGCTGGGAATGATGATGCCCACCAGAGATCCCATGAAAACGCAAGTGGGAAAAAGTATTCACAAGCTGGGTCTCGCTGTGGATCACGCCGTGGACAACATCGTTTCCGAAATGCGCTGAACAGTGAGGAGCGGAGAGCAGAGCTCTCCGCTCTTTTCCTGGAAAGTTTTTTTCACTTAGGGCTTGACTTTAAGAAAACCTCTGCTATAATAATAACGCTGTCGCTTCACGACAGGTACAATTACACAGCTGTTTAGCACTGGACCACATGGAGAAGTCGCCTAGTTGGTCGAGGGCGCATGATTGGAAATCATGTAGGCCCCTAAAGGGTCTCGAGGGTTCGAATCCCTCCTTCTCCGCCATATCGGAGCAAGCGTTATGTCGCTTGCTCCGATTTATTTTATTCGGTCAACACGAACTCACCTTTCCGTTCTTCCCAGTCAAAACGCAGCCGCTTACGCCGGATTAGATAAGGTAGAATAAGTTTCGCAAATTGAAAAGAGGATAAAAAGGGACATGGTT
>CATZYY010000088.1 GCA_958426425.1 uncultured Oscillospiraceae bacterium | reverse complement strand
TGTGCCTGGAGCCCCAGTTCTTCCCGGACGCGGTGAACCATGATAACTTCCCCTCCCCGGTTCTCAAGGCCGGGGCGGAGTATCATCAGACCATCCGGTATCGGTTCTTTGTCCGATAATAATATTGTGTATCCCAACTGTGTGTGTGGATATAAATGCCGGCGCCCCTGCCGAAAGGCAGGGGCGCCGGCGCTTTTTATGAGACGTAAGAAACAGATCCAAAGCCATACTCTGAAAGGGCGGTCAGCTGCTGCAGCGCTGCCGGGGAGGCGGCATAGTCCTTCACGCTCTCCAGTGCCTCCCAGTCTGTGCCTCGGTCAGCGTTATAGGCGTTGACCACAGCGGGGAGGACGGCGTTGACCTCCTCCAGGGTGATGGTCCGGCTCTGGGTGATGCCGTCCGGGCGGAGATAGGTCCAGCGCACCTCTCCCAAATTGCCGATCAGCGCCAACAGCAGCGGAGAGAGACGCTCCATATCCAAATTGAGCTTCGTAGCAAAGGAGGCCGACAAGCCCTCCGGCTGGCCGGTGAAGCTCAGGGTCAGGCCGAAGGGCTGACTTGTGGTCTGGAGGCTCATGGTGTAGCCGGAGAGAACGCCGCTGCCGTACCAGCGGCCCAATTCCTGAAGCAGTGCTCCCACAGCGGAGTTATTGCCGATATAAGGGGTCTGGGCCTCGTAGAGGGCCTGGACCGCAGGGGAAATGGCGGCGCCTTGCTGCCAGATCAGCCTTCCGCAGAGATAGACCTCCTCCAGTCCCTCCAGGGGAATGCCGATTTTTCCGTAGGCTTCAGGGTGAATGGGAGAGACGATCACCTCCCGGGCGGTGATGGTGACGGTGCCGTTTTCCACCTCCGTGTCCCAGCCCCACCAGGCGTTGGCGGAAACGGAGGACGTGACTTCCACCAGCAGGGTCTCCTCCTCCGTCCAGGTGCGGACCATCATGGTCTCCGCCGAGGCGGGAGAGCCGACCACAAACACCATGGCGGCTGCCGCGCCGGTCAGCACCAGCAGCGTGAGAAAAATGGCCAGCACCACCCGTTTCCAGCTGCGGCGCTTCACTTTTTTGAGATAGTCCACCTCCTTGGCCGTCTCCTCCCCTTCCGGCTCCGGGGAGCGCATGGCAGAGAGTTTAGCCGCGCAGTCCGGGCAGCCAGAGAGATGCCGCTCCACGGCATCGTTGGTCTCCGGAGTCGTCAGTCCCTCGGCATAGGCGGGCAGCAGATCCCCTACCACGGCGCAGGTCAGATCATTTTTCATCTTTGTCACCTCCCATTTTCAGCCGCTCCTTGCAGCGGTAATAGGTCACACGAGCCCAGGTTTCAGTTTTTCCCAGCACTTCTCCAATTTCCCGGAAACTGAGATTGCCGAAAATCCGCAGGTACACCACCTCCCGGCCCGGCTCCGGCAGATCGTGGACCCGGCGGAGAAGGTCCAGCCGCCCGGTTTGCTCCAGCACCTCCGCCTCGGCGGAGGGCAGGGGCGGCAGGGCTCCTTCCTCCTCCGGCAGGGGTTCCTCCCGGCGTTTTTTGCGCAGGTCCTGATAAAAAAGGTGCTTGGCGATCTGACACAGCCAGGTGGACACCTGACAGGACCCGTCAAAGCGGTCAATGGACCGGACCGCCTGGTAAAAGGTCTCCTGGGTCAGCTCCTCCGCCATGTGGGCGTCACGGCACAGGGAGAGGAGAAATTTATACACCGTCGCGGCGTGGCGGCGGTAGATGTCGTCCATGTTTTCCACGGCGGTTTTCCCTCCCTTCTGTCTGTTGATCCCCGGCGGGGGGCCTTTGTTACACTCGCGGAAAAATTTTTTGAAAAAACGCCCTTCCGGGGTATGCCGGAAGGGCGCTGTACAGGGACAGGCAACCGAATATGCACCGGGACGACGGTTCAATCCAGGGCTGTGGCCTCGAACATCTCCTCAAAGGAGCGGATGTAATAGTCCCCCAGCTGCCGCAGCTCCGCCTGGTCGTCCTCGGCGGCGGGGTCGTACACCACCGCCACCCGGAATCCGGCGGCCTTGGCGGTGCGGACGGCGTGAAGGGCGTCCTCAAACACCACGGTGTCCTTTTTGTTGGACTGGAGGCGCCGCATGGCCCGCTCATAGATCTCCGGACTTTCCTCCTTGCCCTTTGGCACGTCGGCGCTGGTGAGAATACCCCGGAAATAGCCGTCAATCCCGGCGTGACGCAGGGCGGCCTCGGCCAGGTGCCGGTCCGTGGCGGTAGCCACGTACATCCACACTCCCTCCATTTTCAGCAGGGACAGAAACTTCTGCACGCCGGGCTTGGCCTGGACCTCATGGTGGTAAAAGTCAATGATTCGCTGTTCCAGCATGGCCGTAAGCTCTTCCGCCGAGGGTTCCAGGTGATAGGCCTCCCGGCAGTAGGCGGCTCCCTGCCGCAGCGTCATGGCCTTCAGCCGCTCCAGCAAATCCGGCTCCGGCTCCACGCCGAACTGCCGCAGCAGCCCCGGCCCCAATCCCTGCCACATGGGCATGGAATCCAGCAAGGTGCCGTCCATATCAAAAATCGCGCTTTGCAGTCTCATGGGGTAGTTCCTTTCTTGCGGTCAAAGACATTGCAACCATTGTAGCACTATGTTACCATAAAAGGCAACGAAAAGACGAAAAAAGGAGGCGGTTCCATGCGGCTGTTTGTGGCCATCCGGTTTTCTCCGGCGGTGGAACAGGCCCTGTGGGCGGCGGTAGGCGATCTGCACAGACAGGGAGACGGCACCTTCACCCGGCGGGAAAACCTGCACCTGACGCTGGCCTTCATCGGGGAGACGGACCGTCTGGAGGAGGTTAAGTCCGCCCTGGCGCCCCTGACGGGCAGCGGCCCGGTCTGCCTGGAGGCGGGCGGCCCTCTGGGCCGGTTTGGGGATCTGTGGTGGGCCGGCATCCGGGGCGGACCGGCGCTGGCCGCCTTGGCCAGCGCCGTCCAGACTGCTCTGCGGCAGGCGGGCTTTGCCATCGAGCGCCGGGCCTGGAAGCCCCACGTGACCCTGGTCCGCCGGTGGCGGGGGCCGACACCCCGGACACAGGTGGCCCCGGCGGCCATGACGGCGGACGCCGTCAGCCTCATGTGCTCAGACCGGGTGGACGGGCGGCTGACCTACACGGAGGTGTATTCCGTCAGACTGTAATCAAGAGGCAATAAAGAAAACGCGGGCGGGACCAAATTGGTCCCGCCCGATTAATGCTGTCGAAAAAGGGGGAGGGCTTGCGCGACGGGAAGGAAGAGAGTTACGAGAGGCTGCGCCCGCAGGCGCGTTTCGAAGCGCAACCGCCGCTGAAAGCGGCGGCACTTGGCGCGAAGATAACCCAGGAAGGGTTCCTCAAGGTGAATTGCCGCAAAGCGGCAAGAGAAGGTGGCCTGGGCCATTCGTTTTCAATCACAAGTTTTTGTACCTTTTCAAAGGTGCAAAAAACTTGCACAGCGTGTCGAAAAGTTTTTCGACACGCTGACGCGGGCGGGACCAAATTGGTCCCGCCCGCGGGGCGTTTTATAGGGTTATTTTGTAAATGGGAAGGAACATCCTCAGCACAGCTTGGCGCCGGCTGGGATGGAATCATCCACCATCAGCAGGTGCAGCTTTTCCTCGCCCTTTTCCGTGTGGACGGCGGAGATCAGCATGCCGCAGCTCTCCTGCCCCATCATTTTCCGGGGCGGCAGGTTCACAATGGCGACCAGGGTTTTGCCGACCAACGTCTCCGGCTCATAGAACTTGTGGATGCCGGAGAGGATTTGACGGTCCACACCGGTGCCGTCGTCCAGAATGAATTTCAGCAGTTTGTCGCTCTTTTTCACTGCCTCGCAGGACTTGACCTTCACCACCCGGAAGTCGGACTTGCAGAAGGTGTCGAAATCCACGAAGTCCGGCAGCTGGGGCTCCAGCTCAATGTCCGGCAGGGCGGCCTTTTTGGCTGCGGCCTCGGCGGCCTCCAGCTCCTCCAGGGCCTTGTCCAGATCAATCCGGGGGAAGAGGTTCTCGCCTTTGGTGACAGAGGCGGTCTCGGGCAGGCTGCCCCAGGCAGCGGCGCTGTCCCAGGTGCGGGCCTCGGCGGGCGCGCCGATCTGGGCGAAGAGCTTGTCGCAGCTCTCCGGCATGAAGGGGCTCAGCAGCACACCGCAGATGCGGGCGGTTTCCAGCAGGTTATAGAGCACGTGGGCCAGGCGGGCGCCGTTGGCGGCCATGTCCTTGGCCAGGACCCAGGGGGCGCATTCATCGATATACTTGTTGGCCCGCTGGATGACCTTGAACACCTCGTCCAGGGCCTTGTGGGGGGCAAAGCCCTCCATGGCCTCCTCATAGCGGGCCCGGAGAGAGGCCGCCAGGAAGATCAGCTCCGCGTCAAACTTTTCCGGCTCCCCGGAGGCGCTGATGCCGAAGATCTCAGAAGCGGCGCAGGCGGCGGAGAGTTTCTTCTCCTCTTCGGTGGCGCCGCAGCCGGCGGGCAGCTGTCCGCCGAAGTACTTGCCCGCCATGGCGGTGGTGCGGCTGACCAGGTTGCCCAGGTCGTTGGCCAGGTCGGTGTTGATGGTCTGGATCAGCAGTTCGTTGCTGAAGTTGCCGTCGGAGCCGAAGGGGAAGGTCCGCATCAGGAAGAACCGCAGGGCATCCACGCCGAACATGGAGGCCAGGATATAGGGGTCCACCACATTGCCCTTGGACTTACTCATCTTGCCGCCGTCCAGCAGCAGCCAGCCGTGGCCGAAGACGTGCTTGGGCAGGGGCATCTCCATGCTCATCAGCATGGCGGGCCAGATGATGGAGTGGAACCGGACGATCTCCTTGCCTACGATGTGGACATCGGCGGGCCAGTAGTGGTCGTAGTCGTGATATTTGTCATTGAACAGACCCAGGGCGGTGGTGTAGTTGAACAATGCGTCTACCCACACATAGACCACGTGGCCCGGGTCAAAGTCCACGGGGATGCCCCAGGTAAAGGAGGTGCGGGAGACGCACAGATCCTCCAGACCGGGCTTGATGAAGTTATTGACCATCTCGTTGACCCGGGACCGGGGCTGGAGGAAGTCGGTGTTCTCCAACAGATCCTGGATGCGGTCGGCGTACTTGCTCAGCCGGAAGAAGTAGGCCTCCTCCTCAGCGTCCTGGACCTCCCGGCCGCAGTCGGGGCATTTGCCGTCCACCAGCTGGCTCTCGGTCCAGAAGGACTCGCAGGGCTTGCAGTATTTGCCCTTGTAGGTGCCCTTATAGATGTCACCCTTCTCATACATCTTCCGGAAGATCTTCTGGACGGAGGCCACGTGGTAGTCGTCGGTGGTGCGGATGAAGCGGTCGTTGGAGATGTTCATCAGCTTCCACAGGTCCAGCACGCCGCCGTTTCCCTCCACGATCCGGTCCACAAATTCCTTGGGGGTAACGCCGGCGTCCTTGGCCTTATCCTCAATTTTCTGACCGTGTTCATCAGTGCCGGTCAGGAACATCACATCCTCGCCCTTGAGCCGGTGATACCGGGCCAGGGCGTCGGTGGCCACGGTGCAGTAGGTGTGGCCGATGTGGAGCTTGTCAGAGGGGTAGTAGATGGGGGTGGTGATATAGAATTTCTTCTGTTCCATGGGGCTCTCCTTTTTTCACGGCCGCTCCGAATGGAAGAGGGCCGGTATTTATGAAGCAACGGCCAATGGGCAGCCGTAACATATCTATTATAGCGAGTTCGGCAAAAAATTACAACGGTTCCCACTGTTTTTCCGGGAAATCCAATGGGGCTGCAAATTAGAGGGTTGCTTTCTGACAGGCGTCCTTATAGAATGGGGGCAAGGGAATGAACATGCATTCCAAAACAAACAGGAAAGGGCGGAAACACCCATGAAAAAATGGATAGCGCGGGGTTTAGCGGTCGTTATGCTGTTTGGCCTGCTCAGTGTCAGTGCCCAGGCGGCGGAGGCGACTATCCAGGACAAATACGGCCAGATGTATACCCTCTCCCAGCCGTGGCTGGAAGAATCCTCCTATGACGATGGTACCATGATGGTATCGGTGTATCACATTACACCGGACACCAAGATTACCCTGCCGGGGGACAGCGGCGTGACGTATCTGGTCTTTTCCGTACTTTCTGTGTCGGATATGGGAGATGTGGATGAGTGCAGCAGAGAACTGCCCGGCGGGACCACCTTTGCTGCCCGGGAGTTTAATACCAGTACCATGACTGGTAAGGTGTATGAGTCAAATTATGCCCTGGTCTGCAGCCGCGTCGGCGACGCTGCGGGTGAGGCTTTCCAGTTTAACGTGGAGTGGAACGCCCAGGCACCCGGCGGAGAGGAGTCCCTTGACGGAGAAACATCCGCAGAGGAAACGCCCGCGGCAGAAAATCCCTTTACGGATGTGGCAGAGACTGCTTATTACTACGAGCCGGTATTGTGGGCTGTGGAGAATGGCATTACAACTGGTAAAACAGAGGCTGCCTTTGCCCCTGGCGAGACCTGCACCACTGCTCACATTCTCACCTTCCTGTGGCGGGCTAACGGATGTCCTGAACCTGGTATTATAAACAACCCATTTACCGATGTGGAGGAGAGCGACTATTTCTGCAAAGCTGCTGTGTGGGCTGCCGAAAAGGAACTGGTATCCGGCAATGTGTTTAGCCCTTCTGCACCGTGTACCCGTGGTCAGACCATGCTGTACCTGTATCTATTGGCTGGGTCTCCAGAGGCTGAACTGAGCACGTTCACGGATGTTCCTGCCGACTCCGTCTATTCCAAGGCGATTTCTTGGGCTGTAGCTCAGGGTATTACCACTGGCAAAACGGAAACTACCTTTGCTCCGGATGAGATCTGCACCCGTGGCCATATCGCCACCTTCCTGTACCGTGCAGCCAGCGGGCAGTAAATTCCGTGCAGAGCGAAGGCCGCCCATTTGGGCGGCCTTCAGTTTTCTCCGAAAATACAGTTACAGTTCTGGCGGAGCACTCCGGTCCCGGTCCGCCAGGGAGCCCCGGCGCTTCCAGCGGCCGGAGAGGTAGTAGATCACCGTGGCGGCAAAGCCCACGGCCCAGCCTACACCGAAGCCGTAGTACATATATTCTGGGCCGAAGCGGTTGGCGATGAGGTACACCGCCGGCACCCGCAGTAAAATCAAGGATAAAACTGTGTTTACCATGGGGAACACGCTCTCCCCGGCGCCCCGCATGGCGTTGTTCAGAGTAAAGAACACGGCAAAGAGTACATAGAAGGGCATAATGCCCCGCAGGTACGCCGTCCCGGCGGCAATGACGGCGGGAGTTTCTGAGAAGGCGGCGATCAGGGACGGACCCCAGGGGATCAGAACGGCAGCCGTCAGCAAGGACCACCCCACCGCCGACGCCACGCCCACCCGTACGCCTCGCCGGGCCCGGTCCAGACGGCTTGCGCCCATGTTCTGCCCCACGAAGGCGGTCAGGGCGTTGGACAGGCTCTGGACCGGCAAAAAGGCCATCTGGTCCACCTTGTAGCCCACGTTGTATCCGGCGGTGTAGGCCTCGCCGTAGGAGTTGACCTTGCTCATAATCACCATGGACCCCACGGCCACCAGGGACATCTGAATGCCTGCCGGCAGGCCGATGCCCATGATCTGACCAAAGAGCGGCCGGTCGAACCGGCGGGAGAAGGGGCGAATGGCAATCTGGGGATACCGGCGGTTGATGTAAAAGAGGCCGAACAGCCAGGAGAAGGCCTGGGAGATGATGGTGCCCAGAGCCACGCCCAGAACCCCCAACCCCGCCCACAGCACCAGCGTCAGGTCCAAAATAATGTTCATGACGGCGGCGGTGGCCAGAAAGAGCAGCGTGGACCGGCTGTTGCCAAGACCTCCTAAAATGCCGGCGTTGAGGTTGTAGCCGATGGTGCCGATGAGCCCGGCGGAGACTACCATGAGATATACCCAGGCGTCGTGATAGGCGCTTTGGTCCACCCGCAGCAGCCACAAAATGGGCTCCACCGCCAGCAGGGCCAGAATCGTCACCGGCACGGCGGCCCAGACAAAGGCGGTGTAGATGGTGTCCACCGCGTCCCGGACCCGGTCCAGCTTTCCGGCGCCGTAAAACTGGGCGATGACCACGGTGCCGCCGTTGGAAAGACCCATAAACAGCGACGTGAACATGAAGATCACCGGAAAGCCCACGCCCACAGCGGCCAAGGCGGAATCTCCCACGTACTTGCCTACCACCCAGCTGTCCACCATATTGTACAGCTGCTGGAGAAAGCTCCCCGCCAGAAGGGGCAGGGCAAAGGCGAAGATGTGGCCGGCCACGCCGCCCTCCGTCATATTCCGCATGCCCCGCGGAGTACCCGCCATAAGCCGCACCTCCCTGTTTCCCCGCGCCGCCGGAGCGGCGCCTTTTCTTTCACTGTACCTCTTTTCCCCACGCTGGGCAATTGTTTTTTTCAAAAAAGGCGGTATAATAGAGAAAACCTACCCGGCTTTCATGCGGGTATCCCGAGGAGCGCGCCTATGAGACTGGTATCCTGGAATGTCAACGGCCTGCGGGCCTGCCTGGGTAAGGGCTTTCTGGACTTCTGCGCCGTGGCCGGCGCCGATGTGATCTGCCTGCAGGAGACGAAGATGCGGCCGGAACAGGCATCATTTGACCTGCCCGGCTACCACCGCTACTGGAACAGCGCCGACAAGGCCGGCTACTCCGGCACCGCTGTCTTTACGAAGGAAGAGCCGTTGTCCGTCAACTATGACTTCGGCATCGATGCCCACCGCCATGAGGGCCGGGTCATTACGGCGGAATATCCGGAATTCTACCTGGTGTGCTGCTATACGCCCAACTCCAAGGACCAGCTGGCCCGGCTGGACTACCGCATGGCCTGGGAGGACGATATCCGGGAGTACCTTCTGGAGCTGGACGGAAAGAAGCCGGTGGTCTACTGCGGGGATCTGAATGTAGCCCATCAGGAGATCGACATCAAAAATCCCGGCCCCAACCGCCGCAACCCCGGCTTCACCGACGAGGAGCGGGAGAAAATGACAGCGCTGCTGGAGTCCGGCTTTGTGGATACCTTCCGCTATCTCTATCCCGACAAGACCGGAGCCTACTCCTGGTGGAGCTATCGCTTTAACGCCCGGAAGAACAACGCCGGGTGGCGGATCGACTATTTTATCGTCTCGGAGCGGCTGAAGGAGAAGATCCGCAATGCCGACATCTGGAGCGAGGTCCTGGGCAGCGACCACTGCCCGGTGGTGCTGGAGCTGGATATGTAAGCGCTGGGGAATGGAAGAAGGATGACGCTGGACTTTTTTCTCCGGCGCGCGTATAACAAGGATCAGGAAAAGCGGTTCCATGTAAGCGGAACGCTGATATCAGACAAAAAAGGAGACGACCGATTTATGGCAGAAGCAATGAAGTGCGGCGAGCAGGCATTTGAGGTCCATCTGCCCCCGGAGCTGATCGCAGCGGAGCTGGAGCCCAACCGGGTGGAGCTGCCCCAGCGGACACCGGCGGAGCATA
>CATZYY010000087.1 GCA_958426425.1 uncultured Oscillospiraceae bacterium | reverse complement strand
AAAATTGGCGTTTTTCGCCTGACCCGGAATGGCGATTATCGCCTGACGCTAACAACATTTTTGGTGCATTTCTCACGCGAAATTATGACTTGTGAAAAAATGGTGCATTTGATAAAATTATATAAAGCATCCATAAATCCGAGCTGATGATACTCCAAGGTGACCACGGAAGACAATCGGAGTGTCCAAATTTGGGCACTCCGATTTTTATGCATGTTTATCACAGCACCAGAATCATTGTGGGCGCAGGGGTTCCCCCTGCGCCCACAATTTTCATATACCTACAGTGCAGATCTTGGCTCGCCCACGTCCCTCGTTTTCCCTGGATCAGGACTGCATGGCAGATTGGTACTCTCCAATTCGCCATCGGCAACCAGACCCACGTTCACGCCGTCGCACCTCCGGCTACCGAAGATTCCAACGCTGATCTCTTTAATTTGTATATTATATTAGACTATTAAGTTATTTTATTGTTTATTTTTATCTGTTGGTATCCCTCCCGCTGTTGTATTTGTGATCTCCCTCAGTGGGCTTTGCACACCTTCACACTAACCGTTACGCACAAGAATAAGCCCCGTTCAACCAGGAAAAGCTAGTCTCATCTGAACAAAGGGGCTGAGATTTCCATGGTTGAACAGGATACCATCAAACTGCTGCGGGAATGTGACGCCGGCGTAAAAATGGGCGTTGCCTCCCTGGATGACGTACTAGATCAGGCAAATAGCGATACCCTCAAGCAATACCTGAAAAAATGCAAGCAGGACCACGAAACTCTGGAGCATGAGATTCGTGGTCTGTTGAATCGTTACCACGACGACGGCAAAGAACCCAATCCCATTGCCAAGGGCATGTCCTGGCTCAAGACCAACATGAAACTGGGAATGGATCAATCCGACCAGACCATCGCGGATCTGATAACAGACGGCTGCAACATGGGCGTAAAATCGCTGAATCAATACCTGAACCAGTACCAAGCTGCCGATGAGGTCTCCAAGGACATTACCAAGCGGCTGATTCATCTGGAAGAGCGGCTTGCCGTGGATATCCGCAAATTTTTGTGATACGTGGGATGCCCGTCCTGGTCCCGGAGCAGGATGCGGTGTGATTTCTGACACAAGGTGAAAATTCTTCTCCCCCTGCCGTCACGAGGGCTGAAACGGCAGTCTTTTTTAGCACTCTATTTTTGTCACAGTAATCGTGGGAGCAAAGTCAACTTTGCTCCCACGATTTTTCCTGTACTGCAAAAAGTCCCGTAGGACTATGTCTTTCAAGTCCTTTGTGCCGCAGGCCCGTTCTGCCGTTTTTCATGCCTCCATAATGGCTCGGACCGCCGCAGCGGTGTCTGCGGCCGGAAACAGTTCGTAACCCAGATAGCCATTGTATCCCGCCGCCTCCAGGGCAGCGTACACCCGCGCATAGGCAATCTCTCCGGTTCCAGGCTCATGGCGGCCCGGCGCGTCTGCTATATGGACATGGCCGAAGGTGTCTGCGTACCGGCCAATGGTCTCACAAAGGCAACCCTCGTTCAGCTGCATGTGGTACACGTCGTACAACACCCGCAGTCTGGGAGATCCAATCAGCCGGACCAGTTCCGCCGCCATTTCCGTGCGGGTCAGAAAATTGCCGGGGTGGTCTGTCACCACGTTCAGCGGCTCCAGGTTCAGCGTCACCTCCCACTGCTCTCCTAAGGCGGCACACCGCTCCAAGCCGCTGTAGAGGGTGCAGAGCTTCACGGTATGAGACAGCTCCCGGTAGTCCCGCAGAACCCGTCCTCCCTCTCCCAAACCGTTAGAGTGGATGGTGAGACTGGGAACATTCAGGAATCGGGCCGCATCCAGAGACCGCTCCAAAAAGGCAATGTATGTCTGCCGCTGGTCCGGGTCCACCAGGGACAGCTCTGCATCTCCATTGAAGCCGCAGATGACTATTCCAGCATTTTCCGCAGCAGCTCTTATTGCGGGCAGATCCTTGTCGGTCCAGCTCCAGAACTCCACAGCGTCAAAGCCGTCTGCTTTTGCAGCAGCAAATCGCTCCAAAAAGGGGATTTCACCGTATAGCGTCTCAATGCAGGCCGACCGTTTCCATTTTTTCATATGTTCCCGCCTCCTTGTGACATGTCTTCACCTTTACCCTACACAGGACCCTCAAAATTGTCAAGAGCACAGAAGAATTTGCTGCACCTCTTGATTTTTCCCCGGAGTTTCCGGTATACTGTATTCTGTCGGACAATTTTATCCAGCATGCAGACTTTGTAATACGGTGCGGTAAACCAAGCAATCTCTCCTGTTACGCCGCATTTCATAAATCAATAGGACATTTTTTACAGCCCAGTAAATGATGTGCTGTCTATTTCCGCCTTCCGAGGTGGTAAAAAGATTGGGAGATGAAATGATGACGCCCCAGAAGATCGCCCTGCTGACCGATTCCTGCGCAGATCTGACACCCCAGACGACTGCCGGACACTCCATCTGGATGGTACCGCTGCGCATTCGATGCAGCGATGGTGAGTACCGGGATGGCGTGGATATTAGCGCCAGTGATATCTATACCCGCCTGCGGCATGGGGAACTGCCTCAAACTTCCCTGCCGGCCGGACAGGACGTGTCCGAAGCTCTGGATGCCATTGCAGAGGCCGGGTATGACGGGGTCATTGCCGTCATGCTCTCCGGCGGCCTGTCCGGTACGTACAATATGGTGCGGCTTCTTGCAGAAGATCGGCAGGACCTGACCGTTCGGGTCTATGATTCTGTCAGCGGCTCTCTGGGCGTGGGGCTGACTGTCTTGCAGCTGGCAGAGGATATCCAGAAGGGCGCCTCCTGGGACTATCTGACAGAGAAACGCACTCCCTCCCTGATCCGTAACACTCATCCCTTCTTCTCTGTGGACACGCTGGAGTATTTGCAAAAGGGAGGGCGCATTGGAAAAATTTCCGCCATGGCAGGTACCATGCTGCAGATCAAACCCCTGATCACTTTTGCCGAAGACGGCCAGCTGCGGTCTGTAGCCAAGGTCCGGGGTCGGCAGCAGGTAATCCACAAACTGGTGGAGTTGACGCAGCAAGCTCTGGGAAATGGCACGCGCTATAATCTTGCCGTGGCCAACGGCGGAGCACCGGAGGCAATGGAAACCCTGCGGGCCAAATTGACCGCTGCCTTGCCCGATTATGACCACCTGTGGGACGGAGAACTGGACGGCACCCTCAGCGTCTACATCGGTGACGGTGTTCTGGGGGCTGCTGTGCAGGTGCTGGAGGAATATTAACATGCATACGAAACCGACCCGGTACGATCTGTACCGGGCCGGCTATTTTTATTTCTTCTTTTGGTATAATGAACGCTCCCAAAAGGACCGCAGCTGAAAAGCCGCAACTGGGAGTAATTCTTCTGTCTTACCCCTCACTGCCTTCATAAAAGCAGGAAGCGCCCACACATGTATGTGAATGGGTATTGGCCAACGGGAAAGCGGCCCCTAGTCGCTTTTCCTGAATACTAAGGGAGGAGGTGTTCCCCGTTCCCTCCGCCACTCACAGCGCCCGACAGAGGCAAAAAAAGACTGCCGCAATGCGGCAGTCTTTTTTATGCGCTTAACAAGAGGGGGAGATTATTCGCCCACCTCGGTGACGGCGCCGGAACCAACAGTACGGCCACCTTCACGGATAGCGAAACGCAGGCCCTTCTCAATGGCGATGGGGGTGATCAGCTCAACGCTCATCTCCACGTTATCGCCGGGCATGCACATCTCGACGCCCTCGGGCAGAGTGATCACGCCGGTAACGTCGGTGGTGCGGAAATAGAACTGAGGACGATAGTTGTTGAAGAAGGGAGTGTGACGGCCGCCCTCGTCCTTGGACAGAACGTAAACCTGGCCCTTGAACTTGGTGTGGGGATGAATGGAGCCGGGCTTAGCCAGAACCTGGCCACGCTCGATGCCATTGCGGTCCACGCCGCGCAGCAGGGCGCCGATGTTGTCGCCGGCCTCAGCGTAATCCAGCAGCTTGTGGAACATCTCGATACCGGTGACGACGGTCTTCTTCTTCTCGTCGGTCAGACCAACGATCTCAACTTCCTCGCTGAGCTTTAGGATGCCGCGCTCCACACGGCCGGTAGCCACGGTGCCGCGGCCGGAGATGGTGAACACGTCCTCGACGGGCATCAGGAAGGGCATATCCTCCTTGCGGTCGGGAGTGGGGATATAATCGTCAACAGCGTCCATCAGCTCCTTGATGCAGGCATACTCGGGAGCGTTGGGATCGGTGGACTCGGAAACCAGAGCGTTCAGAGCGGAGCCCTTGATGATGGGGATGTCGTCGCCGGGGAACTCGTACTTGCTCAGCAGCTCGCGGACTTCCATCTCCACCAGCTCCAGCAGCTCGGGATCGTCCACCTGGTCGCACTTGTTCAGGAACACGACGATGGCAGGCACGCCCACCTGACGGGCCAGCAGGATGTGCTCACGGGTCTGAGCCATGGGGCCGTCGGAAGCAGCGATAACCAGGATAGCGCCGTCCATCTGAGCAGCGCCGGTGATCATGTTCTTGATATAGTCGGCGTGGCCCGGGCAGTCCACGTGGGCATAGTGACGCTTCTCGGTCTCATACTCCACGTGAGCGGTGTTGATGGTAATGCCGCGCTCCTTCTCCTCGGGAGCCTTGTCGATGGCGTCATAAGCCTCGAACTGAGCCTTGCCCTGGAAGGACAGCCACTTGGTGATAGCGGCGGTCAGAGTGGTCTTGCCATGGTCGACGTGACCGATGGTGCCGATGTTAACATGGGGCTTGGTTCTTTCAAATTTCTGCTTAGCCATTTGAAAATCCTCCTGTCAATTTTCAAAATCTAATGTTGTTGCAACGCGAAATTATCAGCATTGCTTATTTTACCCTATCTTGCCGGGAAAAGCAATAACTTTTTCCAGCAGGTGTCAATCCTGGGGCTTGGTGCGCTCGCTGACGATCTTATCCCGCAGACTCTTGGGCAGCTCCGCGTAGCTGTGAGGCTCCATGGTGTACTGACCGCGGCCCTGGGTGGAAGAACGCAGATCGGTGGCGTATCCAAACATGTTGGACAGAGGCACCAGAGCGTCCACCTGCTGAGCGCCGGGACGGGCCTCCTGGCCCAGGATCTGGCCGCGGCGGGCGGTCAGGTCGCCGATCACGGTACCCAGATAGTCGTCGGGAGCAATGACGGAGACCTTCATGATGGGCTCCAGCAGCACGGGATCGGCCTTGCGCATAGCCTCCTTGAAGGCCATGGAGCCGGCGATCTTGAATGCCATTTCGGAGGAGTCCACTTCGTGATAGGAGCCGTCGTACAGGGTTACCTTCACGTCCACTACGGGGAAGCCAGCCACCACACCGGCCTGCAGAGCGCCGCGGATACCGGCGTCGACAGCGGGGATGAACTCCTTGGGAATAGAGCCGCCCACAACTGCGTTGATGAACTCGTAGCCCTTGCCGGACTCGTTGGGCTCCAGCTTGATCTTGACGTGGCCGTACTGGCCGGAACCGCCGCTCTGGCGCTTGTACTTGGTGTCCTGATCCACGGACTTCTTGATGGTCTCCTTGTAGGCGACCTGGGGGGCACCCACGTTGGCTTCCACCTTGAACTCACGCAGCAGACGGTCCACGATGATTTCCAGATGCAGCTCGCCCATGCCGGCGATGATGGTCTGACCGGTCTCCTCGTCGGTGTAGGTCTTGAAGGTGGGGTCCTCCTCGGCCAGCTTGATCAGGGCCATGGTCATCTTCTCCTGACCGGCCTTGGTCTTGGGCTCGATGGCCACGCGGATCACGGGCTCGGGGAACTCCATGGACTCCAGGATGATGGGGTGCTTCTCATCGCACAGGGTATCGCCGGTAGTGGTGTTCTTCAGACCCACGGCGGCCTCGATATCGCCGGAGTAAACCTCCTCGATATCCTCCCGGTGGTTGGCGTGCATCTGCAGAATACGGCCGATGCGCTCCTTGACGTTCTTGGTGCTGTTGAGCACGGAGGAACCGGTGGTCAGATGGCCGGAGTACACGCGGAAGAAGCTGAGCCGTCCCACATAGGGGTCGGTCATGATCTTGAAGGCCAGAGCGGAGAAGGGGGCGCTGTCGTCAGAGGGACGCTCCTCCTCCTCGTCCGTCTTGGGGTTGACGCCCTTGATGGCGGGCACATCCAAGGGAGAGGGCAGGTAGTCCACAATGGCGTCCAGCATCTTCTGCACACCCTTGTTCTTGTAGGAAGTACCGCAGACCACGGGCACCATCTCATTGGCAATGGTGGCCTTGCGGATGGCAGCGCGGATCTTGTCCTGAGGGACCTCCTCGCCGCCCAGATACATCTCCATGATCTCGTCGTCGAACATGGAGACGGCATCCATCAGCTTCTCATGGTACTCATTGGCAAGGTCCACCATGTCGGCGGGAATCTCCTCCACCCGCATGTCCTTGCCCAGATCATCATAATAGATGTCGGCATCCATCTCCACCAGGTCGATGATGCCCTTGAAGGTATCCTCGGAGCCGATGGGAAGCTGAATGGGAACGGCGTTGCACTTGAGGCGCTCGTCGATCATGTGCAGCACGTTGTAGAAGTCCGCGCCCATGATATCCATCTTGTTGACGTAGATCATGCGGGGGACCTTGTAGTTATCGGCCTGGCGCCACACGGTCTCGGACTGGGGCTCCACGCCGCCCTTGGCGCACAGCACGGTCACAGAGCCGTCCAGCACGCGCAGGGAGCGCTGCACCTCAACGGTGAAGTCCACGTGGCCCGGAGTGTCGATGATGTTGATCCGGGTGGGCTTGAACTGGTTCTTGGAACCAGACCAGTAGCAGGTGGTGGCGGCGGACGTAATGGTGATGCCGCGCTCCTGCTCCTGAGCCATCCAGTCCATGGTGGCAGTGCCGTCATGGGTCTCACCGATCTTATAGTTCACGCCGGTGTAGAACAAGATACGCTCGGTCGTGGTGGTCTTGCCTGCATCGATGTGAGCCATAATGCCGATATTACGGGTATTTTCCAGAGATGTTTTTCTCGGCATACTGTTTCTCCTAACTTACCAGCGGAAATGGGCGAAGGCCTTGTTGGCCTCGGCGGCCTTGTGGACCTCCTCGCGCTTCTTGACGGCAGAGCCGGTGTTGTTGGCGGCGTCCATCAGCTCGCCGGCCAGACGCTCGGCCATGGTGCGCTC
The DNA here is from genome assembly GCA_958426425.1 of uncultured Oscillospiraceae bacterium. Taxonomy (GTDB): domain Bacteria; phylum Bacillota; class Clostridia; order Oscillospirales; family Oscillospiraceae; genus Oscillibacter. The sequence continues at coordinate 2,313 of CATZYY010000087.1, read as the reverse complement.
GCTGCGGGCGCGGGCATAGGTCGTCAGCCACCGAAGACCCAGGGTCGTGCGGCGGGCGGGACGAACCTCCATAGGCACCTGATAGGTGGCGCCGCCCACGCGGCGGGCCTTGACTTCCAGGCTGGGCATGATGTTCTCCATAGCCTGGCTGAACACTTCAACGGGGTCCTTTTCGGTCTTCTCCTTGATCTGATCAAAGGCACCGTAGACCACCTTCTGGGCCACGCCCTTCTTGCCATCCAGCATGACGTTGTTGATCAGCCGGGTGACCAGGACGGAGCCGTATACGGGATCCGGCAGGATCTCTCTCTTGGGAACATTACCTCTTCTGGGCACTATGCTTCCCTCCTTCATAATATTCTATGATCTCATAGGTACTCAAAAGGCATGTTGCAGCCTTCCGTGTATGCCTGCCGAAGCGGTAAAAATGTTCGCACATTTATATATAAACCTATTCGGCAAAGCTTTCAGTGTTTTGCAGATCTTACTTCTGCTTGGGGCGCTTGGCACCGTACTTGGAACGGCTCTGCATACGGCCGGATACACCCTGGGTGTCCAGAGTACCGCGGATGATGTGGTAACGGACGCCGGGGAGGTCCTTGACACGGCCGCCGCGGATCATGACCACGGAGTGCTCCTGCAGGGAGTGGCCCACGCCGGGAATGTAGGCGGTGACCTCGTAGCCGTTGGTCAGACGCACACGGGCGATCTTACGCAGAGCGGAGTTCGGCTTCTTGGGGGTCGCGGTTCTCACGGCGGTGCACACGCCTCTCTTCTGGGGAGAAGGCAGGTTGGTGGTCTTGGTCTTCAGGGTGTTCAGACCGAACTGCAGGGCGGGAGAAGTGGACTTGTAGGAAGCCTGTTCTCTTCCTTTCCGGACCAGCTGGTTAAAAGTAGGCATCAGTGTTCTCCTTTCTTTCCATATTTTCCGGCAGCCGCCACAGGCGACAGCCTTTATTTTTTGCGGAATCCCTTGCGGTTATTCCGAAAAAACCAAATTTTCCTTCCCCTTACAGGGCAAGGACCGCCACCACGGCGGCGCCCACGGTGATGCGGCAGGCTTGACCCAGCTGGGTCAGGGTATAGCCCGTCTCCACCGGGATGCCCGCCTGGGCACAGGAGGCGGCAATGGGCTCGGTGATGGCCGGGTCCGCGTCGCAGGCCACATATACCCGCCTGGCCCGGCCCTCCCGGATCGCCTTGCGGGACTGCTTCACGCCAACGACTTTCTCCTGGGAAGCAAGCTCCGTGATCACGGGAATTCCTCCTGAAAACGCATGGCAAAATTCGCAGAATTTCTATTCCGCGCAGATAAGGATTATACCACGAGTTCCGGCATCCGTCAAGGTAAATTTCAAAAAAGCCCCAGCTTTCGCCTTCCTGCCATCGGCGGAGATAAAAACCGGGGCCGCAGCGTCTGCCGCGGCCCCGGTCAACGGGAACTTTTAACGGAATGTGGGGCTCAGCTCTCGAAAACGGGCAGCTCCGGCGCGGTTTCCGCCTCCGGGGCAGTCTCCGTCTCCGGCACCAGCTCCTCGGCGAACTCGTGGTAAGCGGTCAGGCCCGTGCCGGCGGGGATCAGCTTGCCGATGATGACGTTCTCCTTCAATCCCACCAGATGGTCGGCCTTGCCCTTGATGGCGGCCTCGGTCAGGACCTTGGTGGTCTCCTGGAAGGAAGCGGCGGACAGGAAGGAGTCCGTGGCAAGGGATGCCTTGGTGATGCCCATGAGCAGCTGGGTGCCCACAGCGTGACGCAGAGGCTCGCCGTTTTCCTGCCGCTCGCCGGCGGCGTTGCGGCGGTCGATCTCCTCGTTGGCGTCGTCCAGCTCCAGCACATCCACCATGGAGCCGTCCAGCAGCTTGGTGTCGCCGGCGTCCTCCAGACGGACCTTACGCATCATCTGACGGACGATGACCTCGATGTGCTTATCGTTGATATCCACGCCCTGCTGACGGTACACCCGCAGGACCTCCTGGATCAGGTAGTTGTACACGGCGTCGGCGCCGCGGATGCGGAGCACGTCGTGGGGGTTCAGAGCACCGTAGGTCAGCTGGGCACCGGCCTCAATGGTGTCGCCGTCCTTCACCTGCAGACCCGTATGGGGCACAGCGTAGGTACGGGTGTCGCCGTCCTCGGCGGTGACGATGATGTTCAGGAGGCTGCCCTTGGTGGCCTCCTCGAAGCGGACCTTGCCGCCGATCTCGGCCAAAGTGGCCATCCGCTTGGGACGGCGGGCCTCAAACAGCTCCTCAACACGGGGAAGACCCTGGGTGATGTCGCCGCCGGCCACGCCGCCGGTGTGGAAGGTAC
>CATZYY010000086.1 GCA_958426425.1 uncultured Oscillospiraceae bacterium | reverse complement strand
TCAAGTATATCGGCAACATCGTGGTCAAGGAGCAGAATGAGGAGCACAAGCTCTACGACGAGTGCCGCTTCCCGCCGGTGACCGGCAATCGCCCCGACGGCCTGAAACAGATGCTGGACGCCAAGGGCCCCAAGGCTGTGGCGGACTGGGTGCTGGAGCAGAAGAAGCTGCTGATCTGCGACACCACCTGCCGGGACGCTCACCAGTCGTTGCTTGCCACCCGGGTCCGCACCCGGGATATCGTCAAGGGCATGGAGGGCACCAGCGAGATCCTTGCCGATGCCTTCTCTCTGGAGTGCTGGGGCGGTGCCACCTTCGATGTGGCCTACCGGTTCCTCCACGAGTCTCCCTGGGAGCGGCTGGACCTGATCCGGGAGAAGGCCCCCAACCTCCTGCTGCAGATGCTGCTGCGGGGCGCCAACGCCGTGGGCTATACCAATTACCCCGACAACGTGATCCGGGAGTTCATCAAGGAGGCCGCCCGGTCCGGTGTGGATGTGTTCCGGGTGTTCGACTCCCTGAACTGGATCCCCGGCATGGAAGTGGCCATGGACGAGGTCATCAAGCAGGATAAGATCTGCCAGGCCACCATCTGCTATACCGGGGACATCCTGGACCCCAAGCGGGACAAATATCCTCTGACGTACTATGTGAATCTGGCCAAGGAGCTGGAGAAGCGGGGGGCCCACATGCTGGCCATCAAGGATATGTCCGGTGTGCTGAAGCCCTACGCCGCCAAGAAGCTGGTCTCTACTTTGAAACAGGAGATCGGTATTCCCATCCAGCTCCACACCCACGACACCTCCGGCAATCAGGTGGCCACGCTGCTGCTGGCGGCGGAAGCCGGCGTGGACGTGGTGGACTGTGCCATCTCCTCCATGGCCGGCATGACCAGCCAGCCCTCCCTTAACGCCGTGGTGGCGGCCCTCCAGGGCACCGAGCGGGACACGGGGCTGGATCTGGACCGGCTGCAGCTGCTGACCGACTACTGGGAGGATGTGCGCAAGCGCTACGACTCCTTCGAGGGCGGCTTGACCTGCAACAATGCCGACATTTACCGCTATGAGATTCCCGGCGGCCAGTACACCAATCTCAAGCCCCAGGTGGAGTCTCTGGGCCTGGGCAGCCGCTTCATGGAGGTCAAGGAGAATTACCGCAAGGTCAACGAGATGCTGGGCGACATCGTGAAGGTGACGCCGTCTTCCAAGATGGTAGGCGACCTGGCCATCTTCATGACCCAGAACAACCTGACCCCGGAGAACATCGTGGAAAAGGGCGAGGGCCTGGCCTTCCCGGACAGCGCCGTCAGCTACTTCTCCGGCATGATGGGCCAGCCCGCCGGCGGCTTCCCCAAGGATTTGCAGCGGGTGGTCCTCAAGGGCAAGGAACCCATCACCTGCCGTCCCGGCGAGCTGCTGCCGCCGGTGGACTTCGAGGCCAAGAAGCGGGAGATGGCCTCCTTTGACCCGGATCCCACCTGGCGGGCGGTGCTGAGCTACTGCCTGTATCCCAAGGTGGTGGAGGACTTCGTCAAAAACCGGAAGGAATACGGCTATATCATGCGCCTGGGCAGCCACGTGTTCTTCCACGGCCTGGCCGTGGGCGAGACCAATAAGGTCAACATCGCTGACGGCAAGACCCTGGTCATCAAGTACCTGGGTCTGGGTGAGGTGGACAAAGACGGTATGCGCACCGTCAGCTTCGAGCTCAACGGCATCCGCCGGGATGTCCAGGTGCCGGATGAAGAAGCCCAGAAGAACGTGGTGAAGGTGCCCATGGCGGACCCAGAGGACAAGAGCCAGGTGGGCGCCTCCATCCCCGGCGCTGTCAGCAAGATCAGCGTCAAGGTGGGGGACACCGTGGAGAAGAACCAGACCCTCATTACCATCGAAGCCATGAAAATGGAGACCGCCATCACCGCCCGCATGGACGGCGTGGTGGAGAGCATCCTGTGTCAGGAGGGCGACACCGTCAAGGGCGGCCAGCTGCTGCTGACCATCCGCTGAGAAGGCATGCTAATGGGACCGGCCCCTTTCAAAGAGGGGGCTGGTCCCGCTGTCTTTTCCACCTGCTGGCGGAGATTTGCAGGATATCTGTCATATTTCAACAAAGAACTTGGAAAAATGAATTGCAGATGGCATTGACTTGCAAAAAAGTCAGAAATGGAGAAAAAAAGACTTGAAAAATGACGGCGGGTGGGATATGATATGCAAGTATTCTAGAAGACCCAGCAAATAACAAAAGGGAAAGAGGAACCAAGATGAAGAAGTATTTATCTCTGCTGTTGGCCGTCCTCATGACGGCTTCTCTGCTGGCCGGCTGCGGCGGCGACACCGCTGCCGACGACACCGCCGCTGAAGATACCACCGAGTCCACTGAGACCGGCGATACCGCCACCTCCACCGGCTCCGGCGTGGAGCTGAAGTTCACCACCGGCGGCGATCAGGGCACCTACTATGGCTTCGGCACCGTGCTGGCCCAGTATGTCACCAGCAACACCGGCTCCAAGGTCACTGCCGTGGTTTCCAATGGCTCTCAGGACAACATTGAGCAGATGGGCATGAACACCGCTCAGCTGGGCTTTGTGCAGTCCGACGTTATGAGCTATGCCTATAACGGCGAGCGCCTGTTCGAGGGCATGGCCGACACCAGCTTCTCCACCGTGGCCGCCCTGTATATGGAGCAGGTCCAGATCGTCACCTGCGATCCCGCCATCCAGTCCGTGGCGGACCTGAAGGGCAAGAACGTGTCCATCGGCGCCTCCGGCTCCGGCGTGTATTACAACGCTCTGGATGTTCTGGCTGCCTACGGCCTGTCTGAGAGCGACATCAACGCCACCTATCAGGACTTCGGCAACAGCGTGGACGCCCTGCAGGACGGCAAGATCGACGCCGCCTTCGTGGTAGCCGGCGCTCCCACCGTGGCTGTGACCTCTCTGGCTACTGCCAAGGACGTGTACCTGGTCAGCCTGGACGACGAGCACATCGAGGCCCTGAAGGCCGAGTGCCCCTACTATGAGAAGTACGTGATCCCCGAGGGAACCTATGAGGGCGTTGCCGAGACCACCACCGTGGCCGTGGGCGCCGTGGTCATCGCCCGGGACGATGTCAGCGAGGATGATGTGTATAACTTCGTCTCCGCCATCTTTGAAAATGCCGACTCCCTGGCTCACGACAAGGCCAAGGAGCTGGACCTGGAGTTCGCCTCCTCCGTCACCGCCGTGCCCTATCACGCCGGTGCCGCCAAGTATTTCGCTGAAAAGGGCATTGAGGTCCCTACCAAATAAGAAGGACCTGAATCTGTGTGATCAAGAAACTACGGCGGATTGTTCCGCCGTAGTTTCCTTGATATCATGGCCTGCTAAGACCTTGTAAAGAGCAGGCCGAAAAGTTCACCATATTCCAAAGTGAGGGGGAGCCCCCATGGGCCTATTCAAGAAAAAAGCGCCTCAAGAGCCGGTGATGCCGGTCAATGAGGTCCACGACGATTCCACCGGCACCGCCGCCGACGTGGAAGCCGTCATGAAAAAATACGACCGGGAGTCCAACACCCGGGTCTGGGAGGGAGCGCCCAAGATCGCCATCAGCATCCTGATGGCCGCCTTCTCCCTGTACTGCATCATCGATACGGTGTTCCTTGCCACCCTGACGGAGATCCGCCTGCCGGTGTTTGTGGGCATGATTTTGCTGCTGGGCTATCTGACCTTCCCCGCCCGGAAGGGGGATGAGCGGGTCAACCACCTGCCCTGGTACGATGTGCTGCTGATTATCTGCGGCTCCGGCGCATACTTCTTCTATGCCGTCAACGCCAGAACGGTGATCCAGCTGTCCAGCCGCATCATGAAGGAGCCGCTGTATATGGTCATCGGCTTCATCGGCATCATCGCCCTGATCGAGCTGTGCCGCCGCTGCGTGGGCATTCCCATTTTGTGCGTGGCCGGAGCGCTGCTGGTATATACCTTCGTGAACCTGATGGGGAATCGGGCGCTGACTGCGGATCAGCTGCTGTTGACGCTGTCCCAGGTCATCCGCACCATGTTCTATACCGTCAACGGCATCTTCGGCGGACCCATCAGCGTGTGCGCCAAATTCATTGTGGTGTTTATCATCTTCGGCGCCTTCCTGGAGCGGACGGGCATCGCCAACTTCTTTATCAGCCTGGCCAACTCTCTGGCCGGCGCCGCCCCCGGCGGTCCCGCCAAGGTGGCCGTCATCTCCTCCGCTCTGTGCGGTATGGTGTCCGGTTCCTCCGTGGGTAACACTGTCACCACCGGTTCCGTCACCATCCCCATGATGAAGAAGACCGGCTACAAGGGCGAGTTTGCCGGCGCCGTGGAGGCCGCTGCCTCCACCGGCGGTCAGATCATGCCGCCCATCATGGGCGCCGCCGCCTTCCTGATGGCGGAGTTTACCGGCGAGCCTTACAGCAAGATTGCCGTCCGGGCCATTCTGCCCGCCGTACTGTACTTTACCGGTATCTACATCGCTGTTCACCTGGAGGCCAAGAAACTGGGCCTGCAGGGCATTCCCCGGGATCAGCTGCCAAAGCTCAGTCACCTGATGAAGCGCATTTATCTCCTGGCGCCTCTGGTGCTGCTGGTGGTGCTGGTGTCCACCAACACCTATACCATGGCCTACTCCGCGGCTCTGGCCATTGTGGCCGCCATCGTGGTGAGCCTGCCGGATATTGTGTTGGACGGTGTCCATGAGGGCGGTGCCCGCCGCTCCGCCACGGACCTGGGCCGCATGATCTTCGGCGCCCTGGAGGGCGGTGCCAAGGGCTCCATCACAGTGGCTGTGGCCTGCGGCATGGCCGGCGTCATCTCCGGCTGCATCACCGTGACGGGCCTTGCCTCCAAGCTCCTCAGCGCCATTGTCTCCGTGGCCGGCGGCCACATGATGATCGCCCTGGTGCTGACCATGCTGTGCTGCATCGTGCTGGGCATGGGCGTGCCCACCACGGCCAACTACTGCATCATGGCGGCCACCTGCGCTCCCATCCTGATGGATTCCTCCATCGGCGTGGAGATGATGGCGGCCCACTTCTTCGTGTTCTACTTCGGCATCGTGGCCGACATCACCCCGCCCGTGGCCCTGGCGGCCTATGCCGGCAGCGCCATCGCCAAGGCAGACCCCATGAAGACCGGTGTCAACGCCACCAAATTGGCCATCGCCGCCTTCATTGTGCCCTACATCTTCGCCCTGAGCCCCCAGATGCTGTTCATCGATGTGTCCAGCGCCTTCCAAGTGGTGCAGATCTGCATCAGTGCGCTGCTGGGCATCTTCGGCGTGGCGGCGGCCCTGAACGGCTTCCTCTATCGCCACATTCCCGCCCTGCTGCGGGTGGTGATCGCCGCCGGCGGCCTGTGTATGCTGGTGCCCGGCACCTGGAGCGACATCGTCGGCTTTTTGCTGGTGGCCGGTGTGGTGGTGTTCCAGCGTGCTTCCGCCCGCCGTTTGTCCGCTGTCTGAGGTTTCTGTTTTCCCATTGGACCGTCTCCCAAGCAAGGAGACGGTCCTTTTTTGCCTCTGACAAAATTCGGCAAACTTTTCGGCAGCTAAAAGCGTCTAATTTAAGATACGGAGTTTCTGAAAAGGGCAAAGGGTGAGGAAATTTTGTAACTGTTTTGTTGTTGCATTGAGTGAATGGGTGTACTAGGATGGATAGTACAGTTTTGCAAAACCAACGTTTCGACGAAAAGGAGAACGAGTTATGGCAGAAGTCAAGGATCTGGATCAGCTGCCCCAGACCGCGGAGGACACAACACCAGAGCAGCCCCCACAGCCCCCAGCAGCCAAGTCCCTGAAACAGCGGTGGGGAGATATGCCCCGAAAGCAGCGGCGCAAGATTATCCGCCGGACGATCATTTTACTGGTGCTGGTGGCTGCCGTTGTGGCCGCTGTGAAAATTTTTGGCGGCAAAGGCGGACAGGAGAGCCAAGTGGTTACGGACATTGTCCAGTACGGCTCCATTACCTCCATGGTGGAGAGCAGCGGCCTGACCAAGGCCAAGAGCAGCGAGACCATCACCCTGACCACCTCCGGCACGGTATTGGACGTATTTGTGACAGAGGGGCAGAAGGTCACCGCCGGCACGGCGCTGTTCAGCATTGACTCCCCGGCGGCGGAGACCACCGTCCAGAAGGCCCGCAGCGATGTGGAGGGCTTTGAAAAGCAGCTCTCCCAGGCCCAGAAGGACATTGCCGGTCTGAACCTCAGCGCCCCCTTTGCCGGAAAGATCATGCTCAAGGAGTATGCCGAGCTGCGGGTGGGTGAGGAAGTGGCTAAGGGCGCCCAGGTGGCGGAGCTCAACGACGACACCAGGCTGCGTCTGGAGCAGTATTACAGCTACGCCTACGCCGGAGATCTGTATGTGGGTCAGACGGTGCAGGTGTCCATCCCCGCCATGATGACCACCGTCCCTGGTACTGTGGAGGCGGTGCATATGGTCAGCCGCATCACCCCCGAGGGCTCCAAGCTCTTTTCCGCTGAAATCGTCCTCAACAACGAGGGTTCCCTGACTGCCGATATGGCGGCCTCCGCCACAGTCACAGTGAACGGCGAGACCGTCTACCCCTATGAGCAGGGGAAGCTGGAGTACTATCGCACCACCATTCTCACCACCACCGTGGGCGGCACCGTTTTGGCCAACAACCTGGTGGACTACCTACAGGTTTCTGCCGGACAGGTACTGGTGAAGATCGACGCCGAGCAGAGCGAGAGCGAGCTGTTCACCATTCAGCAGAGCCTGGATACCGCCAAGGCGGATCTGGAGGCGGCGGAGAAGAACCTGGCCAACTGCAAGGCCACGGCCCCCATCGACGGCATGGTGATCGGATTAACCATCCAGCCCGGCGATGAGATTGCGGCCAACACCACCGTGGTAACCATTTCCGATACCTCCTCTCTCATTGTCAGCGCCAATGTGGACGAGCGGAACATCAGCTACATCAAGGCCGGCATGCCGGTGGAGCTGGACCAGTGGGGAACCCCGGCCTTCGGCACTGTGGAGACGGTCAGTATGTCCTCCACTGTCAATAACGGCGTAGCCACCTATCCCATTACGATTTCCGTGGATAACAGCGAGGGCAACCTCCAGGTCAACAGCTACATCAACTTCAAGATTACCGCCAGCGAGAACGACAACTGCCTGGTGCTGCCGCTGCAGTGCGTCCGCAAGATCTCCCAGGAGGACGGGACCACACTGGACGTGGTGTTCGTCAAGGGCGACCGGCCGGACAACGCTGTGGAGACCCCCATGCTGGAGGAGGAGATTCCCAGCGGCTTCTGGGCGGTGCCGGTGGAGATCGGTATTTCCGACAACACCAACGTGGAGATCAAGTCCGGTGTGGAAGCGGAAACTGAGGTCTTCACCCAGATCCAGTCCATCCAGGCCTATGGTTGATGCCTATGGAGAAGCACTTAATTGAATTGCGGGACGTCTACAAGATCTACGCCGAGGGCCGGGAGAGCGAGGTCCGGGCGTTGGATGGCGTCTCCCTGACCATCGACTGGGGGGAGTTCGTGGCCATTGTGGGCCAGTCCGGCTCCGGCAAATCCACTATGATGAATGTGCTGGGCTGTCTGGACATCCCCACCCGGGGCGACTACCTTCTGGACGGTACTGACGTCCGGGACCTGACGGATAAGGAGCTCTCCCATATCCGCAACAAGCAGATCGGCTTTATTTTCCAGCAGTACAACCTGATCCAGGACCTGACGGTGCTGGAAAATGTGGAGCTGCCTCTGATCTACCAGGGCATCCGGCCGGACGACCGCTATGATATGGCGGTGGCGGCCCTGGGCCGGGTGGGCCTGTCCGGGCGGATGAAGCACAAGCCGGCGGAGATGTCCGGCGGCCAGCAGCAGCGGGTGGCCATTGCCCGCGCCATTGCCGCCAAGCCTCCCATCATTATGGCCGACGAACCCACCGGCGCCCTGGATTCCCGCACGGGCCATGAGGTGTTGGAATTCCTCCAGCAGCTCAACCGAGAGGGCACCACTGTGATCCTCATTACTCACGACAACGGCATCGCCGCCACTGCCCGCCGCTGCGTGCGGCTGCAGGACGGAAAAATCGTGGAGGACCGGCAGCAGGAGGTGGACTGGCTATGAATATCCGACAGGCAGTGAAAATGGCCTGGAAGTCCATCTGGGGCAAAAAAGGCCGGTCCGCCCTGACCATGCTGGGCATCATCATCGGCATCGCAGCGGTCATGACTATTGTCTCCGCCATCAACGGCTATACCACCAAGACCATGGAGCAGTACGCCGCTATGGGCAGCAACAAGCTGACCGTCTACATCTGGAACTATCTGTATGACGAGGATGGCAACAGCCTGGGCAAGGACTATTTTCCAGAGCTGTATGACTACTGCAACAGCATCAAGGACTATGTGCTGGGCGTGACTCCCCAGGCCAACTGCAACGCCACAGTGGTTTACGGCACCAAGAGCTCCGCCAATATGCAGTACAATTACGACGACAAGGGCAACCCCATTGGGGATTTTCCTCCCAGCATCTTCTATGGCAGCGATCAGTACGGCCTGTGCAACAACCTGTCCATTGCCAAGGGTCGGGATATCAGCGTGCTGGACTGCCAGCGCTACAATCAGGTCTGCGTCCTGGGTGCCACTGCCGCCAAGGCCTTCTTTGACGGCGTGGACCCGGTGGGCAAGGTGATGCAGTTCAACGGACAGAACTTCCAGGTGGTGGGCGTTTACGCCCCGCGGGTAGAGGATGACAGCCCCACCAGCAAGAACATGGACAACATCATTCTCCTGCCCTATACCACCCGCCGGGTGCTTGGCGGGGCAGCTCCGGAGCAGTTCATTGTCAAGGCCCGCAGCGCTGACGCCATGATTGAAGCCAGCTCCCGGATCGGCGGCTTTTTAAAGGGCCTCATCGATTCCAATGCCGGGGGATTTAACGTGGACAAGGAAAATTCCTGGCAGGACTACCAGAATCAGCAGATGAGCATGATTTCCATGATTCTGGGCGGCATCGCCGCCATCAGTTTGCTGGTGGGCGGCATCGGCATCATGAACATTATGCTGGTCACCGTCACAGAGCGGACAAGGGAAATCGGCATCCGCCGTGCTATCGGCGCCGAGCGGGCCTCCATCGTCACCCAGTTCCTGATCGAGGCGGCCATGCTCTGCGGCATCGGCGGGATCTTTGGTATCCTGCTGGGTACCGGCGGCAGCTTGATTGTGGGGCAGCTGATGTTCAAAATGACCATTTACCCGGCGGCGTGGATCACTCTTTGCGCCTTCTCGCTGTCGGTGGCTCTGGGAATCCTGTTTGGCATCTACCCGGCGGCCAAGGCGTCTAAACTCCAGCCTGTGGAAGCCCTGCGGGCGGAATGAGAGGGAAGTAATATGAGAATGAAACGCGCAATCAGCCTGCTGCTGGCGGTGTGCTTGGCGGTGTCCCTGCTGGTAATTCCCACCCGGGCCGCTGACACAGTTACCCGCTTTGCAGACATTTCGGACCCGTCCACCGCCACGGCGGTGGAGTCCCTGCGGCTGCTGGAGGTGCTGGACGGCTACGGCGACG
>CATZYY010000085.1 GCA_958426425.1 uncultured Oscillospiraceae bacterium | reverse complement strand
GCGACTGCCTGCCCACCTGTCCCACCGGGGCCATCACCTTTGTGGAGCGGGAGGCCGCCCCCTATGACGAGGCAGCGGTCCAGGCCAAAAAGGCCGCCGGAGACACGCTGCCCTGCGGCTGCCCCGGCTCCATGGCGGAGGCTCTGCATCCGGCGGAGGCGCCCGCACACGCTTCGGCACCCCAGAGCGGCTGCCCCGGCGCCCGGTCCCAGGCTCTGGGCCACGGCGGCCCCCATCATCCGGCGCCGCCGGAGGGACCCGTCTCCCAACTGCGGCAGTGGCCGGTGCAGATTAAGCTGGTGCCGGTGGAGGCGCCCTTTTTCCAGGGGGCCAAGCTGCTGATTGCCGCCGACTGCACCGCCTTTTCCCGGGCGGACTTCCACCAGCGCTTCATCCGGGGCCGCATCACCCTGATCGGCTGCCCCAAGCTGGACGAGGGGGACTACGCGGAAAAACTCACGGAGATCATCCGACGCAACGACATCCGGGAAGTCACCGTGGTGCGCATGGACGTGCCCTGCTGCGGCGGCATCCAGCGGGCGGCGGAGACCGCCCTGCAAAACAGCGGTAAGTTCATTCCCTGGCAGGTGGTGACACTGGGCCGGGATGGAAATATTCTGGACTAAAGGAGACTTGCATATGAACGCGATTGTCAGCGACGCCTGCATCGGCTGCGGCCTGTGCGAGGGCACCTGCCCCGATGTGTTCCACATGGGAGACGACGGACTGGCCCACGGCAGCGGCGTGCCCGCCGGACAGGAGGATTTGGCCCAGGAGGCCCGGGACAACTGTCCTGTATCCGCCATTTCCCTTGAACAATAACCCACAGACAACAGAGGGCCCGCGCTGTAAAAGCGCGGGCCCTCTGAATATTTTATGGTATATATTTAAAACGCCGCAAAAATCTTCACTGCTTTTTCCCTGTTTCCCCCTCAGTAACGATGGCGCTTTTCCTGATACATACAACGGTCTGCTTGTTCCACCAGTGCCCGCAACAGATCAAGGGAAGGCGTAAACCGCTCTGTATAAGCGTAGCCAAAATCCGCTTCCGCTACCGGAGACAATGCCTCCCGCAACTCCGCTTCTTCGCAGTCCAGCAGAATGATGACAAACTCATCTCCCCCCATGCGAATTACCGCGCCTTGACTTTCAATATGAGCCTGCAAAACCCGAGCCACCTGCTCCAGCGTATGGTCGCCCACCAGATGGCCAAAGGTGTCATTGACTGCCTTGAAGCGCCGCAGATCCAGCATGATAATACCCAACCGAGTTATCTGGTTCAAATTGCGGTTTAAAAAAATAAAATCCCGAAGATAACGCCGGTTGAATACCTGTGTCAATTCATCCCGGTATAGCTCCTCCCGGTCGGCAGCCGTCTTCTCCAAGGAGTAATAGCCTCGCCGCCGCTCCACTAACCGGGCCGGCACTTCGCCGGCCAGCTCCAGCACCAAGGGAAACTCCTTCCCATTCTCCTCCAAAATCAGGGGGCGGGACAGTGCATGCACCGGTCGGCATTCTGATATTTCCCTTTTATCCGGAGTATCCATCAGTATGTAGAGCTCCTCCCATGGCTCCCGCTCCAAAGAACCATCTACTTTAGGGACCAGCTGCTCCTCTGACGCCGGGTCCAGAATCCGCACCAGGTTAAATAATCGCTCCAGCTCTCTCACAAGTTGAAACAGTTCCTCTCTTGTGTAGCAATTTCGACCACTCATGCGGTTTCCTCCCCCCGTTTCGATTTTTTCTGCTAAATCATATATTTGTTATTATATCCACTACCGCTTAAAATGGCAAGATAATTTTGGTAAATAATTACAATTTTTTTGTAAATTTTTTCTTTTTTTGGTTAATTATTTATATTTTGTGTAAATTTTTTAGCCCTTGTGAGAACGAGGTGCTGCCACGCCAAAACAGTGCAAAAGAAACAGCTTCAAGCGAAAAAAGCTGCTTCCTTTTCCGTTTTGAGGCTGTGGCTGATAAAAAGATTCATGGGCATAATACCTTTGTCCCCATTTGTTTTATTTTCAAAATATATTTATGCTTTCCTACATCCGGTCGCTGTAATTTCAGCGCAAACTATGATCCTCTCGTGCCTAGTGTTAGATTTGGAGTAAAAACTCAAGTCTCTTCTTAAAACATTTTGATATCCAAACAGATATCATACGGCCATTTTTACATAAAACACGACTATTGTCAAGATATCCATTTGGATATAGGAGCGTGCAAAATGGCCTATTACAAAAGAATTCGAGAACTGCGGGAGGACAGCGATCTCACCCAGCGTCAAGTGGCTGAGATATTGAAGATGCCTCAACCCCAGTACTTCCGCTATGAGCAGGGCTACAGGGATATTCCAACGGACATTTTAATTTCCTTGGCAGACCTCTATCAGACATCCACCGACTATATTTTGGGGCGCACCAACAACCCTGCTCCGCCTGAAAAATAAATCCCCCAGAAAAGCCAACGGCCGATCTGGGGAATTTTTTTGATGGCAGACGGATGGGTTTCAGAAGCGTTTTTGAGAATTTCAAAAGCGCACTCCGCCTAAAAAAGCGCCTGGATAAGCCGTGGCCTTCAACCTGTGGGTTGGAGGCCACGGCCATAGAGGAAGGACTCAATCCTCCCGCCGGGATGCCGGCATGGACCAGCCCCGGTGGTCGGTGTGGAGCAGGTGGTGGGACTTCTCCCCCAGAGGCGCGCCCAGGAACTCCCGGTACAGGGCCTGGATGTCCGGATTCTCATGGGAGAATCGGATATTGGAGCCGGCGTCCATCTGCCACAGGCGATCGCCCCGCTCCGCCGCCAGTTCCGCGCCCTCGTGGATGGGCTGCCCGCCGCCGCCGGCGCAGCCGCCGGGACAGGCCATGACCTCCACGAAGTCGTAGGAGACGCGGCCCTTTTCCAGAGCCTCCATCAGCTTTCGGGTGTTGCCCAGGCCGCTGACCACCGCCACCCGCACCTCTCCGGCGCCGGGAATGGGGAATACAGCTTCCTTCCAGGGCTTATCGCCCCGGACCTGGGCAAAGGCATCCGGGTCCGGATTCCGGCCGGTCACCAGGAAGTAGGCGCTGCGCAGCGCCGCGTCCATGACGCCGCCGGTGGCGCCGAAGATCACAGCCGCGCCGGTGCCGGAGCCCAGGGGCGAGTCGAAGCTCTCCTCCGGCAGGTCCTTGGGCACGATGTGCTCGCTGCGCAGGAGGCGGGCCAGCTCCCGGGTGGTCAGCACGGCATCCACATCCGGGTCGCCGCAGGCGTCCACCATGGTAGGAAGACGGCACTCGCTTTTCTTGGAGATACACGGCATCACCGACACCACAAACATCTTATGGGGATCGATGCCCTTTCGCTGGGCAAAGTAGCTCTTGGCCACGGCGCCGAACATCTGCTGGGGGGACTTGGCGGTGGAGAGGTTGTCGGTCCAGGCAGGGAACTGCCCCTTGACGAACCGCACCCAGCCGGGGCAGCAGGAGGTAAACATGGGCCAGCGGTAGTGGTCGTGGTGAGTAAAGCGCTGAAGGAATTCGCTGCCCTCCTCCATAATGGTGAGATCCGCGGTGAAGTTGGTGTCAAAAATGTAGTCAAAGCCCACCCGCCGCAGCGCCGCCACCATGCGGCCGGTGGTGGCGAAGGCCGGGTCCAGGCCGAAGCTCTCGGCCCAGGCCACCCGCACCGCCGGGGCCACCTGGATGACGGTGGTGATGTTGGGGTCCTCCAGGGCGTCCAGCACGGCGTTGGTGTCGTCCCGGGCGGTCAGGGCGCCGGTGGGGCAGTGGGTGACGCACTGACCGCAGTAGGTGCAGTCCGTCTCCTTCAGCAGCCGGTTGAAGCTCACGTCCACGGTGGTCCGGGAGCCGGTACCGGCCACATCCCAGATGTGCATGTCCTGAACCTTGTCGCAGACCTGGACGCAGCGCATGCACTTGATGCACTTGCCCGCCTCCCGGATCAGAGGGGCGTCCAGGTCGATCCGGGACCGCTCCGGCTTGACCTCATAGGGCTGGTAGTGGATGTTCAGGTCCTGGGAGAGAGTCTGGAGCTCGCAGTTGCCGCTGCGGATGCAGGTGGTGCAGCTGGTGTCGTGCTGACTGAGCAGCAGGCGCAGATTGGTACGCCGGGCCCGGCGGACACGGGGGCTGTTGGTCTTGATGACCATACCCTCCAGCACCACGTTGTCGCAGGCGGTGACCAGGCGCTCGATGCCCTCCACCTCCACCACGCACATGCGGCAGGCGGCGATCTCGTTGATGTCCTTCAGATAGCACAGGTGGGGGATGGGGATGCCGGCGGCTTGGGCGGCGTCCAGAATGGTGGTGCCCGTCTGCACGGAGACGGAGCGGCCGTCGATAATCGCATTTACCATTTTTCCACACGTCCTCCCTTGAAAACTCCGTATCCGAAGTGGTCGCACCGCAGGCAGCGGGAGGACTCCTGCTCCGCCTCCTCCGCGGTCAGGCCGCACTCGATACAGGTAAAGTCATGCTTGCGCTCGCAGGCCTCCCGCTCGGTGGTGTTGACCCGGCCCCGAGGCTTGAGGTCCGAGAACCGAGGCGCCGGCACCTGGACAGGCGAGGTGATCTCATGGCGGAAGCCCAGGTACTCGTCGATGTTGGCGGCCGCCGCCTTGCCGGCGGCAATGGCCCGAATGACCGTGGCGGGGCCGGTGACGCAGTCGCCGCCGGCGAACACCCCGTCTAGGTCCGGCAGCTTGGTGTCGGACCCGGCAAGGAGCGTGCCGCCCCGCTGGATCACCACGCCGGACTGCTCAAAGCCCAGGGACTCCACGCCCTGACCGATGGCCACGATGATAACGTCCGCCTCCACCCGGCGCTCCGCCACCCGGGCGGTGCCGGGCTTGGGCCGGCCCTGCCGGTCCATCTCGCCGATGATCTGGGGCTGGGTCCACAATGCCACGGCGTTGCCGTCGGCGTCGCTCTCAATCCGCACCGGAGCATGGAGAGTCAGGAGCTCTGCACCCTCGGCCTCGGCGCCCTCCACTTCCTCCTGCAGGGCGGTCATGTCCTCCTTGCGGCGGCGGTAGACGCAGGTGACCCGGTCGGCCCCCAGGCGGATGGCGCTGCGGGTTACGTCCATGGCCACGTTGCCGCCGCCGATGACCACCACCCGCTTGCCGGTGAAGTCCGGCAGATCGCCGTCGCCGATGCCCCGCAGCAGCTCCACTGCGGATACCACGCCGCGGCTGTCCTCACCCTCGATGCCGGTCTTTTTGTCCGTATGGGCGCCGATGGCCAGATACAGGCAGTCGTACTCCTTTTTCAGCTGATCCAGCGTCACGTCGGTACCCACGTTGACGTTGGTATGTACTTCAATGCCCAGGGACAAAATGGAGGCGATCTCCGCATCCAGCAGCGTCCGGGGGAAGCGGTAGTCGGGGATGCCGTAGCGCAGCATGCCGCCCAGGGCCTTCCGCTTTTCATAGACCGTGACGCTGTGGCCCATGAGGGCCAGGTAGTAGGCGGCGGAGAGACCGCCGGGGCCGCCGCCGATGACGGCCACCTTCTTCCCCGTGGCCGGGGCACAGGCAGGCTGGGGCACGTCCCCGGCCTGGTCCACGGCATAGCGCTTCAGCGCCCGGATGTTCACCGCGTCGTCCACCATGCGGCGGCGGCAGCGGGCCTCGCAGGGGTGCTCGCAGATGTAGGCGCAGGCCACCGGGAAGGGGTTGTCCTTGCGGATGAGGCGCACGGCGTCGGCGTACCGCCCGGCGTGGACCAGGGCGATGTAGCCGGGGATGTCCACCCCGGCGGGGCACAGCGCCACGCAGGGCACCGGGTTTTTCAGGCTCCCCAGGCACCGATGGTGGAGGATGTGCTCCTCGTAGTCGTCCCGGAAGCCCTGGAGCCCCATCAGCACCAGCTGGGCGGCGTTGATGCCGATGGCGCAGTCGGCGGTATCCACAATGGTCTGGGCGGTGCTTTCAATCCGGTGGAGAATCCGGATGTCGGGCTGTCCGTCCAGTACCTCCCGCAGCATCTGGGCCAGCTGCCCCAGGCCAATCCGGCAGGGCACGCACTTGCCGCAGGTCTGGGCGTGGCACAGCTCCAGGAAATTCAAAGCCATGTCAATGGGACACAGGCCCGGAGGGCTGGAGGCGATCCGATGCTCCACGTTCCGGTAGAGCTGATCCACCACCGCCTGGGCCTGGCTGGGAGTCTTGATGTCCAGTCTGCTCATGGGGTTCCTTCACTCCTTTTTCCTCAAAGATGCCGCCGGCAAGGCCGGGAGGCAATGCTTATATATTTAGCATACCGAACTTTTGTGAAAAAGGCAACAAAGATTTTTGGGTTTTACCGTAAAAACCCGTGAAATTTTTACAATTTTTTTATAGTTTTCTTTTTCGGGCGGGGAGCGCCATCAAATGTGCCTGTAAAACAAGGCAGGAACCGCGGAGACTTGCCCGCGGTTCCCGGATATCCGTTCATAGTTCAGGTGTTGTCCCGGCTGATGGGCTCCCGGAAGATCAGCCGCCGCAGGGCGGTGCCGTTGAAGGGAATCAGAGGATACAGGTAGCCCTTTCCCACCAGGGGCTTGGTGGTGGCCAGCAGCACCAGAATCCCCAGGCTCCCCAAAAAGAAGCCCCACACGTCGAAGACCGCCGTCACCAGCAGCAGCGTCACCCGCAGCAGCTTGAAGGCGTAGCCCAGTTCATAGCTGGGCTGGGCAAAGCCCGCCACCGACACGAAGGCCATATACACCAGCACCTCCGGCCCCAGCCAGCCCGCCTGCACGGCGAAGTCGCCCAGAATCAAGGCCCCCAGCATGGAGAAGGAGTTGGACAGGGAATCCGGAGTGTTGAGGGATGCCAGCTTCAGCACGTCGATGAGGAACTCCACCACCAGCAGCTGCCACAAAAGATCCAGATCCGCCGGCTCCGGTGAGGAGAGAAAGGTCAGCCAGTCCGGCAGCCGCCCCGGCTCGCTGACCATCATATACCAGGCGGGGGTAATAAACAGGGAGATCAAAAAGACAATGATCCGCAGCAGGCGCAGGTAACTTCCCACCAGCGGCGGAAAGTAGAACTCGTTGGCCTCCTGAGTGAAATCGAAAAAAGAGGTGGGCAAAATCATCACAGAGGGAGAGTTGTCCACCATCAAAATGATATATCCTTCCATAACGCAGGCGGCTGCGGTATCCGGCCGCTCGGTGTAGCGGACCTTGGGGAAGGGATTGTACCACTGTTTTGGACGGATGGTCTCGGCTACGCTCTCCTGCCCCATGCTGAGAGAGCGCATCTGGATATTCCGCAGCTTCTCCCGGACCTCCTCCAGCAGCTTCTGGTTTACCCGGTCGTTGAGATAGCACAGCACCACGTCGTTGTGACTGCGGGTGCCCACCTTCATACCCTCCATGGTGAGATGGGGGTCCCGGATTCGGCGGCGCAGCAGGGCCATGTTTGGCACCACCGCCTCGATGAAACCGTCGTGGGCGCCTCGCAGCACCTTGCCGTCCAGAGGCTCCGCCACTCCCCGGCTGGGATACTCCTTGGCGTCGATCAGGGCCGCCCCCTGCACCCCCTCCAGCAGCAGCAGGCTCTTGCCCAGCAGCACAGAGGTGACAATGTCCTCCCGGTCAAAGCTGACCTCCACCTCCATGAAGGTCACAAAGCGGTCCGTAAACTCCTGCATTTGGGTGAGAATCCCTACCTGCTCCGGCTTCAAAGACAGCCAAAAGGACCCCATTCGCTCCAAAATGGCATCGCCGCCAAAGCCGTCGATGACCCAGATACGGCCCCGGCGGCCGCCCACCACCAAGTCCCGACAGACCATGTCGCAGCTGCGGCCGGCTCCCAGAGTCTCGTCAAACCAGCGGACATTGTCCGTAAAGTGTTCAGAAATTCGTTCCATGCGCCACCTCCGTGATTGGAGATAGTATGCACCGCATATTCCCGCCGTATGCTCTTCCCGCTGCAAAAAATGGGCGAAAGAGGCCGCCCCGTCGGGCGGCCTCTTTCCGGGGACTGGGGAATTCTGAAGCTCTCTCAACAAAAGAGAGGCGCGGATATACTTATGCGGTCTGCAGGGCGGGCTCCAGGTGGTCCCGAGCAAAGGCCCGGAAGGCCTCTCCGATCACCGCCTGACCGGCGGAGTTGGGGTGGGTGCCGTCCTCACACAGCAGCTCCGGCAGGCGGCCGTGGGTCAGGAAGGCTCCCCGGATGTCCACCAGCGGCGTCTTGGTCTCCCGGGCCAGCTGCTCCACCGCCCGGGAGTAGTTCTCCTGATGGGTGTAGATGTTGCTGAGACTGCCCAGCCACCGGCGCACCGCCGCCTGGTCCAGTCCCCGGCACCACCAGTTGAAAAACCGCTCCGGCTCCAGCGGCGGCAGGGTGGTCAGAACCGGCACAATCCCCCGCTGCCGCAGCTGGGCAATCATCTCCCGGTACCGCTGCAAAAACTCCGCCAGGGGCACATTGGGCCGGTGGTCCCCCTCCGGGTCCGCCGCCACCTGGTCCCAGCGGAAATCGCAGTCGTTGCCGCCAAAGTCCATAACCACCACGTCGCAGGGGGTCTCCCGCTGCAGCAGCCGCTCCAGCAGGCGCTGCCCCTTGATGACCGTGGCGCCGAAGTGGGAGCCGTTTTTCACCGTCAGGCCGAAATCCCGCTCCAGGCCGGAAATGCCGATGTCGTTCCGGGTCACATAGCGCCCGGTGGCAGGCTCCACCTGGATACCCTTTAAGATGGAATCCCCCAACACCTGGATTTGAGATACGCGCTTCATGGCAAGGCCTCCAAACTGTGTAATCTAGTTTCTAAAACTATATTATACGGTTTTAATATTTTTGTCAAGCAGTTTCGCCCCTCCGTTTTCGGCTGCTTTTTCAGGGCAGTCAAAAAGCGGACCGCCCAAGGGCGGTCCGCTCTGCTTCGGTGCCGGGGGCATTTTCAGGATGCCCGATTTTCCGGAGGCTGATTCTCTTTTTTCCGCTTTTTCAGCACACGCCACAGCACAATGCCGCCCACGGCCAAAACGATGACCACCGGCACCCAGGCGTAGGCCAGAATCATGACCAAGCCCTCCAGGAAGTTCACAAAGCCGTGCCAGCCGGAGGCGAAGGCCTGCCCCAGGCGGCTTGCAAAGGAGGTGGGCGGCTCCTGGGCGTTGGAGAGCTTGTAGACCTCCTCCAGGGTGATGTTAACGGTGGAGTAGTCCACCAGGCTGTCGTACTGACGCAGCGTGCCGGTCAGCTGCTCGATGGCCAGCTCCGTGTCGGAGATGGCGGACTCGATGGTGATGATGTCCTCCATGGTCTCCGCCTGAGCCAGCAGGGTCTGGAGCCGCTCCAGCTTGGTCTGCTGGGTAATCAGGCGGCTCTCCGTGTCGTAGTACTGCTCGCTGATGTTGTCGCCGGTCTCCTCCTTGCGGACCACGTGGCACAGCTCCCCCACCTGGGTCAGCAGGTTCTGGAACTGGTCCGCCGGGACCCGGACGGTGTAGTAGGCGCTGCGGTAGTCGCCGCCGCGGTTGTAGAGGGAGGCGGTCTCAAAGTAGCCGCCCATATCCTCCACCATCTGCCGCAGACTGGCAGCGGCATCGTCAAAGGCGGTGGTCTCCACGGTCAGATCGGCGGTGTAGATCATCTT
>CATZYY010000084.1 GCA_958426425.1 uncultured Oscillospiraceae bacterium | reverse complement strand
ACAGCTTGGGGTCCGTGATCTGGAAGTAGATGACGGTGTCGATCTGCATGGTGACATTGTCCTTGGTGATGACCGGTTGGGGGGCGAAGTCCGCCACCTGCTCCTTTAGGGACACTTTCTTAGCCACCCGCATGATGAAGGGGATTTTGAAGTGCAGTCCCACGTTCCACACCGTGTGGAAGGCACCCAGCCGCTCCACCACATAGGCCCGGGACTGCTGGACGATGTGAATGTTGCTGATGACCAGCACCAAAATCAGCAGAATCAAAATCACGACCACAGCCACGCTGATGAGATTTCCCATGTTCATACCTTAGCTCCCTCCGTTTTTTCACATAGCTTTACGAACAGCTTCACGCCTTCCATGGATATGACTTCCACCTGCTCCCCGGCGGGAATCACCGAACCGTCGGCACTGCGGGCGGTCCAGGTCTTGCCGTCCACATAGACGGCGCCGGCGGAGTTTTCATTGTCAATGGTCTCCGTCACCTTGGCTGCGGCGCCCAGCACCCGGTCAGCGTTGGTAGCCACGGCTTTTCCGGCGGTCATCCGCCGGACCAGAGGCCGTGTGGCGGCCAGAGTTGCGGCGGACACCACCGCAAATACCACCACCTGCTCCACCACGCCGGTGCCCACCAGCGCCGCCAGCAGCGCCGCCATAGCACCCATGGCAAACCAGATGCACACCAGTCCCGCCGTGGCCGCCTCCACCACGCCGAAAATCACCAGAGCAATCAGCCACAGCCACACCGGCAGATCAATGCTCTGTAAAAATTCAATCAAAAAAATGCCTCCTTCCGTCCCGCCTGCAGCGAGCACATGGCTTGTTGGCAACAGTGTACCACAGAGTCCGCCCAAAAGCTATTTCATTTTGGTAACAATCCCTGGTAAATTGCGGTCCTCGTTGCGCTGAGACGGGTTTCCTGCTATACTGCTCTCATACTGAGATTTATATTTGGAAGGAGGCGGGTCCCATGACATTGACGGTCCCGTGTCTTTTGGGTCTGGAGGGCCTGGTGGCCGAGGAGATGCGCCGCATGGGTATGGCAGACGTCCGGGCGGAAAACGGCCGGGTCCACTGTACCGGCACCATGGCGGACATCGCCCGGCTGAACATCGGCCTGCGGTGCGGCGCCCGGGTGCTGATGGAGCTGGGGTCCTTCCCGGCCCGGGACTTTGAGGCGCTGTTCCAGGGCACGGCGGCCCTGCCCTGGGAAGACTTTATCCCAAGGGACGGGGAATTCCCGGTAAAGGGCTACTCTCTGAATTCCACCCTCCACTCCGTTCCGGCCTGTCAGGCCATCGTGAAAAAGGCCTCTGCCCAGCGTCTGGGCCGGGTCTATGGGCTGGAGACCCTGCCGGAGACCGGCAGCCGCTACCAAATCCAGTTCTCCATCGTCAAGGACACCGCCACGCTGTATCTGGACACCTCCGGAGAAGGCCTGTACAAGCGGGGCTACCGGGCCAGAAACATGGGCGCGCCTCTGCGGGAAACTTTGGCGGCGGCGCTGGTGCTCCTCTCCCGCTACCGGGGGAAGGACCCCTTCTGCGATCCCTTCTGCGGCAGCGGCACCATCCCCATCGAGGCGGCTCTGATTGCCAAGAACCGGGCCCCGGGCCTGGACCGGCGCTTTGCCGCCCAGCGGTGGAAAAACATGGACAGCAGGCTGTGGATGGACGCCGCCGACGAAGCCCAGGACAAGGAGTTCCACGGCACTTACGACATCTGGGGCGGGGATATCGACCCGGCGGCGGTGGAGCTGGCGGGCCACAACGCCGCTCTCGCCGGTGTGGAGGACTGCATTCGCTTTGAGGTGGCCGACGCCGCGGCGTTCCACCGGGACAGCGAGTACGGTCAGCTGGTGACCAACCCGCCCTACGGCGAGCGGCTGCTGGAAAAGAGCCAGGCGGAGGAGGTCTACCGCCGCTTCGGCGCCGCAGCGGCCCAGCTGCCGCCCAAGTGGCGGGTGCTGGTGCTCTCCTCCCACACGGAATTTGAGCGGTGTTTCGGCCGGACGGCGGACAAAAAGCGCAAGCTCTACAACGGTATGCTCAAATGTGACCTGTTCCAGTACGGAAAGTAACCTCATCACCACAAGACAGGGGGACGCGGCCATGCGTCACATCTTCATCATCAACCCCGCCGCCGGAAAAAAGGACCAGACCGCCCGGATCTACGACATGGCGGACCGGCTGCGGCAGGCCCACGGGCTGGAGTGCCAGTGCCTGCTGACGGACCGGCCCGGCGGCGCCACGGAAATGGCCCATCGCCTGGCCCAGACGGGCGAGGCGCTGCGGGTCTATGCCTGCGGCGGCGACGGCACCGTTCATGAGGTTGCCAACGGTCTGGCCGGTTTCCCTAACGCCGCCATGACCTGCGTCCCCGCCGGCACCGGCAACGACTTTCTCAAGAACTTCGGGGCGGACATAGCGAAATTTTCCGACGCGGAGGCTCTCTGGGACGGAGACGTGTTCCCTCTGGACCTGATCGACTGCAACGGCCGGTACTGCCTCACCATCGCGTGCAACGGCATCGACGCCCAGGTGGCTGAGAGCGTCCACCAGTTGGGGTCCTCCCCCCTGCTCAGCGGCCGGGGCAGCTACCTGGTCTCCGTGGCGGTGAACTTTCTCTTTCGGGGTATCGGCCACCACTGGACCGTCTTTCTGGACGAGGAGCGGGTGGAGGGGGATTTTGCCCTGATCTCCATGTGCAACGGCCGCTACTACGGCGGCGGCTCCACCCCCATCCCCCGGGCCCGGATGGACGACGGGGTGCTCCACACGGTCCTGGTCAATAACGTCAGCCGCGCCACCTTTGCCCGGCTCTTCGGCGCGTACTCCGCCGGAAAGGCCGACCAGCTGCCCCGTCTGGCCCGGATCTCCAACGCCCGGGTGGTCCGCATCCAGTCCGCGGAGGACATCGTCACCTGCCTGGACGGAGAGTGCTTCCGCTCCCGGGAAGTGACTATGCGCCTTGCGGACAAACGGCTGAATTTCTTTGGTCCCAAGGGCTGCGACCCCAACGCCACCGCCCGGTAAACGCCCCCGCGCCGCAGCTTTCTCCCTGTTTTTTCCTATGGACAAGGCTCTTGTGGAACATTTACAAATTCTTCATAACTTTTGTGAAATTCCCCCTTTACAAACTGGATAGACTGTACTATGATAACAGCGTTAGCACTCGAAGGAGCTGAGTGCTAACGCTGAAATTCGTTTAATCTTTTGAGATTTATAAGGAGGAACCCAACATGAAACTCACTCCGCTTGCAGATCGTGTCATTCTGAAGATGGTGGAGACCGAGGAGACCACCAAGGGCGGCATCATCCTCACCGGCTCCGCCAAGGAAAAGCCCTCCGTGGCCGAAGTCATCTCCGTGGGCCCCGGCGGCAACGTGGACGGCAAGGACGTGGTCATGACCGTGAAGCCCGGCGATAAGGTCATCACCAGCCAGTATGCCGGCACCAAGGTCACCCTGGAGGACGTGGAGTACGTAGTCGTCCGTCAGAACGACATCCTGGCCATCGTGGAATGACCTTCGGTCTTAAAGAGGGGACTTCGTCCCCCCTTTAGATTCTCCCTCACCAGTGACATCGGTCACTGGTGTGCGCGTCCCCCGGACGCGGGGGGCGGGGTATTTTCGCCATGTCGCAGCGTTAAGAAAATATGCCGGCGGCATATTTTTAGCGTAGACCGCAGCGGCTATGCCGCGAGGAGAGGCAGTCTGTGCCGCGGCGAAAATGATTGAAATTTTTCTTTCGCCGGTGGCGAAAGAACTGAGGAAACCAGATGTTTCTCCAGGCCCCCTTCCGGGGCTGTTCCGTAACGTAAACTCATCTTCGAAATTGGAGGTTTGATTATTATGTCTAAGCTCATCAAGCGCGGCGACGAGGCCCGCAAGGCCCTGGAAGCCGGCGTCAATTCTCTGGCCGATACCGTCAAGATCACCCTGGGCCCCAAGGGCCGCAACGTGGTTCTGGACAAGAAGTACGGCGCTCCCCTGATCACCAACGACGGCGTCACCATCGCCAAGGAGATCGAACTGGACGATCCCTTTGAGAACATGGGTGCCCAGCTGGTGAAGGAAGTTTCCACCAAGACCAACGACGTGGCCGGCGACGGCACCACCACCGCCACCCTGCTGGCCCAGGCCATGATCCACGAGGGTCTGAAGAACCTGGCCGCCGGCGCCAATCCCATTGTGGTGAAGAAGGGCATGGCCAAGGCCGTGGAGGCCGCTGTGGCCGAGGTCAAGAAGCAGGCCAAGACCGTGGACGGCTCCAAGGACATCGCCCGGGTCGGCGCCGTCTCCAGCGGCGACGAGGAGATCGGCAAGCTGATCGCCGACGCCATGGAGAAGGTCAGCGCCGACGGCGTTATCACCATCGAGGAGTCCAAGACCGCCGAGACCTATTCCGAGGTCGTGGAAGGCATGCAGTTCGACCGGGGCTATATCACTCCCTACATGGTCACCGACACTGAGAAGATGGAAGCCAATCTGGATGAGCCCTATATCCTCATCACCGACAAGAAGATCTCTGTCATCTCCGACATTCTGCCCATTCTGGAACAGCTGGTCCAGGCCGGCAAGAAGCTGATGATCATTGCCGAGGACGTGGAGGGCGAGGCCCTGAACACCCTGATCGTCAACCGTCTGCGCGGCACCCTGAACGTGGTGTGCGTCAAGGCCCCCGGCTTTGGCGACCGCCGCAAGGAGATGCTGCAGGATATCGCCACCCTGACCGGCGGCACCGTCATCAGCGAGGAGGTCGGTCTGGAGCTGAAGACCGCCACCATCGACATGCTGGGCCGTGCCCGTCAGGTGAAAGTCACCAAGGAGAACACCACCATCGTGGACGGCGCCGGCGACGCCCAGGCCATCAAGGACCGGGTCGCTCAGATCCGCGCCCAGATCGCCGTCACCACCAGCGACTACGATAAAGAGAAGCTCCAGGAGCGCCTGGCAAAGCTTGCCGGCGGCGTGGCCGTCATCAAGGTGGGCGCTGCCACTGAGACCGAGATGAAGGAGAAGAAGCTCCGCATTGAGGACGCTCTGAACGCCACCCGCGCCGCCGTTGAGGAAGGTGTGGTTGCCGGCGGCGGCACCATCTTCATCAACGTGATCCCCGCCGTCCAGGCTCTGCTGGACAGCGTGGAGGGCGACGAGAAGACCGGCGTCCAGATCGTTGCCAAGGCCCTGGAGGCCCCCATCCGTCAGATCGCTGCCAACGCCGGTCTGGACGGCTCCGTGATCCTGGAGAAGGTCCGCACCTCCGGCAAGATGGGCTATGGCTTCGACGCCTATAAGGAGGAGTACTGCGACATGGTGGCCTCCGGCATCATCGATCCCGCCAAGGTGACCCGCAGCGCTCTGGAGAACGCCGCCTCCGTCTCCGCCATGGTGCTGACCACCGAATCCCTGGTGGCCGACAAGCCCGAGCCCCCCGCTCCCGCCCCCGCTGCTCCCGACATGGGCGGCATGTACTAATCAACAATTACCGCGTTCCCGCCCCCGCAGGCCATGGCCTGCGGGGGCTTTTTTCCTGGTGAGCTCCAGCGCCCGCGCCGGAGAAAAATCGCGGCCTACTTTTTATATGCGTGCTGTCAGACACCCGGAAGGTGCTTCGCTTTGGAACACCTTCTGCCGGCCGGCCGCTTGCTTTTCCCGGCAAAAATCCCTATAATGGGCACATAATGGATTTTTCCCCTCCGACGGAGGGCAGTTGGGAAAGGAGCGCCTCCATGGATATCCGTAAGCTGACCCAGGACATTCAATTTGAGACAGAAAAAATCATTGTGGGAAAGGCGGACAAGATCCGTCTTTTAATCATGGCCGTCTTAGCCGACGGCCATATTTTGCTGGACGATCTCCCCGGCGTGGGAAAGACCACGCTGGTGAAGGCCATCTCCATCGCCCTGGGCTGCCGCTCCGGGCGCATCCAGTTCGTCCCCGACATGCTGCCCAGCGACATCATCGGCATGCGGATTTACAACCAGAAAACCGGGGATTTCGAGCTGCGGCAGGGCCCTGTCATGACCAACCTGCTGCTGGCCGATGAGATCAACCGTGCCATTCCCCGCACCCAGTCCGCCCTGCTGGAGGCCATGGAGGAGCGGCAGATCTCCATTGACGGTGAACGCTTTCCCCTGCCCGCTCCTTTCATCGTTCTGGCCACCCAGAATCCGGTGGAATCCGAGAGCACTTTCCGCCTTCCGGCGGCACAGATGGACCGTTTTCTCATCCGCGTCAGCATGGGCTATCCCCAGCCCGCGGAGGAACGGCAGATGCTTCGGCAGCTGGGAGACGGCATTCCCTTCGATCTCGTCCATCCGGTGACAAACGCTCAAGAGCTGATACAGGCACAGGAGGAAATCCGCCGCATCCACGTCTCCGACCAGGTGGCCGATTACATCGTGGCCCTGGCAGACACAACCCGCAGCCATCCGCAGCTGAAGATGGGCGCCAGTCCCCGGGCCACCCGAGGGCTGTACCGGGCCGTAAAGGTATGGGCC
This sequence comes from uncultured Oscillospiraceae bacterium, assembly GCA_958426425.1. Classification (GTDB taxonomy): domain Bacteria; phylum Bacillota; class Clostridia; order Oscillospirales; family Oscillospiraceae; genus Oscillibacter. The sequence goes on along the minus strand of CATZYY010000084.1, from coordinate 3,141 downwards.
GCCATGGAGGGTCGGGACTTTGTCACCCCAGACGATGTAAAGGCTCTGGCCCATCCTGTGCTGGAGCACCGCCTGGTGCTGGAGAGCGGCGCCCGCTTCTCCGGCGTCACCGCCAAAACCCTGCTGGATGAGGTGCTGGACCGCACCCAGGCCTCTCCCGCGCCGGAAACGGTCGTCCATGAAAGATAATCTGGTTTACACCCGCTCCAGCTATCTTGTCAGCCTGCCGGTTCTGCTGGGCTGTCTGGTGTTGTGCGTACTGACCGCCTTTTTCGGCCAGCGGACAGTGTCTTTGCTGCTGATGTTTCTGGCGGTTCTGGCCGGTGCGTCCAGACTATGGGCCCGCTCCGCCGCCGGGAGCCTCTGGGTCCGGGTGCACGGCGGCAATCAGGGGGTATTCCCCGGAGAGCATTTTTCCGTGGAGCTGGAGGTACGCAACCGAAGGTTTTTTCCCATCGTTTGGCTGGAGCTGAGCTTCCCCCTGGCGAAAAATCTCTGCCTGGTGCCCGAGGATCGCCGGGAACCGGATGAGGCAGAACAGGTGCAGCTGGAGGAGGCTCACTTTTCCACCAAACTACTGGGTGAACTGCGCCTTCCCATGCTGCTGTGGTATGAGCAGCGGCGGATCTCCACCAGCTGGGAGGCTCAGTGCCGGGGCGTATACTCTATGGCGGGGTGGCGCATCCGCACCGGGGACGGCTTCGGTCTGACTCAGGCGGAGCGGGGGCTGCCGCCGGAAGATGTGCGCACCTTCTACGTCTATCCCAGGCTGATTGAGGTACAGCCGGACTTGTTTCTGCGCAGCCTTTGGAATGCGGACACCGGCTCCCGGGGCGTGATCGAGGACCCCACGGTGATCCGCTCCACCCGGGATTACATGACCACGGATTCCCTCAAGCGCATCAACTGGCGGCTGGCCGCCAGGGGACTGCCCATGACGGTGAACATCTATGAGGACATTCTCCCCAAAAGCGTCCATTTTCTTCTGGACGGAGAGAGCTACAGCGGTCCGCAGCCTCATCTGGAGGAGCTGGAGGAATCTTTGCGCATTTTGGCCTCTGAGCTGGTGCGTCTGGAACAGGCCCAGGTCCGCTGCGGCCTGAGCCTGTGCGCCGGCAGCGCAGGCAAGGCCCGCAATCTCTTTGCCCCGGCGGCCACAGAGGAGCTGCTGTGCGCTTTGGCGGCCTATCAGCCTCTGGAACCCAAGCTCAATGAGGAGGGAGCGGTGGTCCCCCGGGCCACGGTCTTTGACCTATCCCCCATCCTGGAGCAATCCCAGCGGGTGGGTCGGTTCTACTACATCGCTTACGATCACTCTACCCTCTCCAGCAGCTGTCTTTTACGGCAGCTGGGCCATACCCAGGTCTCCATCCTGACCTCTGTGGAAGGCGCGCCCTTTGGTGACTTCGAGACGGTGGGACTGGACCATCTGAAAGGAGGGCAGCGCCATGGGTAACCGGCAGTTCTTCCCTGCTCTGACCTCCCTGTTTGCTCTTGCCTGCTGTCTGGCCACGCTGACCTATCTGATCACCCTGAACGCCGGCATTACGGGGGCCTATTATCCCCAGGTGCTGTTGGTCTACGCCCCCCTGCTCTACGGGATCAACCGCCTGTTCGTGCGCAAGGAGCGCTCCATGCTGTCCATTACAGCGCTTAACGGCGGACTGTGGATCGCCTTGGTGGCCTCCATCTGCATCCTGGAATGGGACAGCGGCATTGCCGCCCTGGTGTTCGCCGCCATCTTTACCCTGATCGCCACAGTCCGGGCCGCCTACCTGGCCGTGGAGGGCACCCACCTGCGGGGACTGATTGTGACCCTGGACATGACGGCGCTTCTCTTGGTGCTCTTTACCAGCTATCTGGCCGCCACGGAGGTAAGCTACCTGTGGGGCCTTCCCATCGCCGCGGGCTTCGCCGCCGGCGTGCTGGGCCTGACCGCCAACCGAATGGGACGCCCCATGGGCGTCCGGGAATGGGGCTTAGTCGGCGGCGCCTTCCTGCTGATTACTCTGCTGGTCCTGCTACTGGTGGGCGTAGCCGCCGCGCCGGTGGGACAGGGCCTGGTAACCCTCTGGACCCTGCTGGTCAATGGCGTCACCTTTGTATGGAAGCTCCTTTGGCAATTTCTGCTGTTCTTGTCCTCCCTTATCCCCGGCGGGGCGAATGGAGAGCAGCAGGCCATGGACCAGGCGTTTGTCCTGCCCGAAATGGCCGCGGAGGAGCCCATGGGTCAGGAGAATCCGGTGGTTTTGGTCCTGTTTGTAGTGCTGCTGGTTGTTATGTTTGCAGCGCTGGTGGTCTGGGTTCTACGGTGGCTGTCCCGGCTGCGGGTAGGTGGACAGCGCAAACAGGCCAAGCAGGGGCAGCGCGGCAAAAAACGCCGGCTGTCCCTTTGGGCCGCGCTGAGGCGGCTCTTCTCCGCCCGTCTCCGGCAGCTGCGAATGCTGCGGTATCTGCGGCGTCACCGGGATCAGCCGGTGGGCCTTTATTACGTTCTGGTGCGTCGGTGCCGCATGGGCCCGTGGCACAAGCGCCCCGGAGAAACTCCCAGGGAGTTCCTGACCCGTCTGCACGGCTGCGCCCAGGAGGACGGAGCGCTGGAAGACGCGCTACGGCAGCTGATTCCCCTGGTGGATCAGGCGCTGTATGCCGCAGCGCCATGTGCCGCTTCAGTTCCCCATGCGGCCCTGATCCGCCGCCGGATTGGCCGTGCGGTGCGAGGGCAGTTTGTCCGGAATACCACCCAACGCCTCCGGGAGGGGCTGGGCCAGCTGACCGACCAACGCAAAACGCCAACTGCATAAGCCCAGCGCCTATCGGGAGGGGACCGCGCGTTTGCCCAGATCAGGCAGGCCGCGGCCCCTTTGGGTAAGGCTTTTCCAATTCCACGGTTTTAGAGAAAAAGTTGTCCAATCCCCCTTGACAATAGTGCCTGTTTCTGCTATATTAATTCGTGCCCGCTGTGGGCAACGATTTGGCGGCATAGCTCAGTTGGCTAGAGCATGCGGTTCATACCCGCAGTGTCCCCGGTTCAAATCCAGGTGCCGCTACCATGTAGCACGGGATGCGAAAGCATCCCGTGTCTCATATGGCCCGTTGGTCAAGTGGTTAAGACACGGCCCTTTCACGGCTGTAACATGG
>CATZYY010000083.1 GCA_958426425.1 uncultured Oscillospiraceae bacterium | reverse complement strand
CGAACAGGATCACGAGGCCCAGGATAAATGTTGCCATAAACACACACTCCTTTTTGTTCGCTCAACAAAAAATTGTTCCGGATCTTGCAGAGATCTCTCCGGTCCCTGTGCAGTGCCAACGAATTCTGGTTTCGCAAACGCTCCCTTCTTAAAAAAACTCTGCTTCCAGCTTCTTTTGGACCGGAACTTCCGTGGCGCCCCCAAGGGGGGCATCTGTGAAAATCGCTTGCCGCCCTGTCTCCAGCGCGCTCTGGGGAGCCGCTAAAACCATTCTTCATGGCGCAAAAACAGCGTTAAAAAAGCGATTATCACCGACAATGGCAATTATACACCAACGTTCAGAATTTGTTAAGAGGGCCTTTCAAAATTTGTGTACAATTTTTGAATAAGTTAATTTTAATTGTATAAATATCTAAATTTATGGTGCATATTTTATAAGAATTGCCGGCATTCATTTGCCGGCGTTGCTGCTGTAAGGGGTAAAATTGTACAAGTTTCCGCCATTCCGCCGTAAAGACATTTCGTTAAAATAGCATAGCCCCCGGCGGCATCAAAAAGTACCACCGAGGGCTGGATACAATCTACGCGGAAAGCACAGGCGCACTTACGCTTCCCGAAGGGTTTGAATCAGGTGACGCATGTGGATACTCATGGCGTGACGGGCGCCAGCCTCGTCCCGCTTCATTAGGAAGTCCATAATGATGCGGTTATCACTGAGGGCAACAGTCTGCATGTGCTGGCGATTTTCCGTGATCTGGAGGATCTCATTAACCGCGCTGTTGATGATGGGGTAGAGCCGTCGCATATATTCATTGTGGGATGCTTTAATAATAGCCCAGTGAAACTCCTGGTCCGCCAGAGGCCAGTCGCCGCCCTCGGCAGCCACGCGCTCCACCCGCTGGGCCTTTCGGGCAATCTGACGCAGTTCGTCGTCCGTGGCCCGCTGACAGGCCAGAGCCACCGTGGCCGGTTCAAAAATCAGCCGCATTTCAAAGAGGTCCTTGGCCCGCACCCGGGAGCGAATCCCTGCCAGGGCCGTCATGTCCAGACCCACAGAGGGCAGCTCCTCTGAGACATATGTGCCTTTGCCCCGGCGAATCTCCAAAATTCCCTGGGCCACCAAAAAGGAAATCGCCTCCCGCAAAGTTGTGCGGCTGACGTCCAGCGTCTGACTCAGCTCGTTTTCATTGGGCAGCTTGCTGCCGGGAGCATACCGCTGCTCGTCCACAATCATTTCATACAAACGGTCTGCCGTCTGTTCTGATAGCTTTACTTTTCGCTTTTCACCCATGGCAATTCCTCCATAGTCGGGCTGGTCGCCCGGCCACTGTCTGCTCCACCCGTATAGAGGGCGGAATTTTTATTTTGCTGCCGATGTCCCTTGACATCATATCATATTTGGAGTACAATGACATCATACAACAGGAATTGAAATAATACAACCCCTTTTTGTCAGAAAATTTGACGAGAATCCTGTGAGGTGAGCTTTATTTGACGGTTTCAACCCTTTTTTCTCACCGCATTTCCATTATCACTGGACATTATGGCACCGGCAAAACAGAGCTTGCAGTGAATCTGGCCCTGTCCCTGGCCGGCGAGGGAACCCCGGTGATGCTGGCGGATCTGGACATCGTGAATCCCTATTTCCGCTCCCGGGAGCGCAAGCCCCTGCTGGAGGCAGCCGGAGTTCGGGTGATTTGCTCGTCCCAGGCCTGTTCCGATGCTGATGTGCCGGCCCTGCCGGCGGAGCTGCTGACCATTTTGGAAAACCGGCAGGTCCGCGGCGTTCTGGATATCGGCGGTGATGCCGTGGGCGCCCGGGTGCTGGCCCGGTTTCAGCCCAAGATTCTTCAGGAGGATTACCAGCTGATCTGCGTGCTCAATGCCAACCGTCCGGAAGTACGCAGCCCCAAGGACGCAGTGTCCTATCTCCGCTCCATTGAGGCCACCACCGGCCTCACCTGCACGGGCCTGGTCAACAACACCCACCTGTGTGGGGAGACCACCGAGGCCGAAATCCGCAAGGGCGCGGCCCTGGCGGGGGAGGTGGCGGCGCTGACCGATATTCCGGTACTGTGCCACGTGGCGGAGGAACGTTTTGCTCCAAATCTGTCGGACCTGCGGGAACCCGTGTTCCCCATCACTATAAAAATGAAGAAACCATGGGAGCTCTGAGGGCTGAAGGCCCCAGGGAAGGAGGAGTCTCAGACATGACTGCGAAAGTAACATTCAACTCCGACCGGTGCAAGGGATGTGAATTGTGCACCACCGTGTGCCCCAAACACATCGTCGCGATCGACCAAACAGTAATCAACCGCAAAGGCTATCACCCCGCCCACGTGACGGACATCACGCAGTGCATCGCCTGCGCCAGCTGCGCAAAGATCTGTCCCGATTCCATCATCACTGTGGAAAAGTTCTGAAGAAGGAGGTCGACAACTGTGGAAAAAGAACTGTGGAAAGGCAACGAAGCCATTGCCGAGGCAGCCATTCGGGCCGGCTGCGACTGCTTCTTCGGCTACCCCATTACCCCGCAGAGCGAGGTTCCTGAATACATGTCCGCCCATCTTCCTAAGGCGGGAGGCGTCTTTATCCAATCGGAATCTGAGGTGGCCGCCATCAACATGGTATACGGCGCCGCCGGCTCCGGCATGCGGGCCATGACCTCCTCTTCCTCTCCCGGCATCAGCCTTAAGCAGGAGGGCATCTCCTACATGGCCGGCGCGGAGCTGCCCTGCGTCATTGTCAACTGCATGCGCGGCGGCCCGGGCCTGGGCACCATTCAGCCGGGTCAAGGCGACTACTACCAGGCCACCCGGGGCGGCGGCAACGGCGACTATCGGACCGTGGTCCTGGCTCCCTCCAATGTGCAGGAGACCGTGGACTTTGTCCAGGAGGCCTTTGACATCGCCGACCAGTACCGCAATCCCGTTATGGTGGTTATGGACGGCCTGATCGGTCAGATGATGGAGCCTATTGAGTGGCACCCCGTTCCCAAGCGGGACCTGCCGCCCAAGGATTGGGCCACCACAGGCCGCAAGGGCCGTGACCACAACAACATCATCAACTCCCTGTACATGGACCCGGAGGAGTGCGACCGCCACAATGATCATCTGGCGGAAAAGTACGCCGAGATGGAGAAAAACGAGGTCCGCTGGACCGAAGCCCAGTGCGAAGATGCCGAAGTCATCATCACCGCTTACGGCACACCCGCCCGGATTGCTCTGACGGCACTGGAAACCCTGCGCGCCGAGGGTCTGAAAGTCGGATTGTTCCGTCCCGTAACCCTGTGGCCCTTCCCGGAGGCCGCTCTGCGAGAGCTGTCCAAGGCAGACCACGTGAAAGCCTTTGTGGATGTGGAGATGAGCTCCACGGGCCAGATGCTGGATGACGTGCGGCTGTCCGTGGAGGGCCGCAAACCCATCTACTTCCTGGGTCACGCCGGCGGCGTGATGCCCACGGTGGAAGAGATGGTGGACATGGCCAAGAAGGCCTTGAAGGAGGTCAAGTAACATGGCAATCGTGTATGAGAAATCCCGCGGCCTGACGGATGCGGAACTGCACTACTGCCCCGGCTGCAACCACGGCATCGTCCACAAGCTGGTAGCCGAATCCCTGGTGGAGCTGGGACTGCTGGATGAGGCCATCGGTGTATGCCCCGTGGGCTGCTCGGTCTTTGCCTACAAGTATTTCAACTGTGACATGCAGGAAGCCGCTCACGGTCGAGCCCCGGCTGTGGCCACCGGCATCAAGCGCACCCATCCCGGCCAGGCAGTATTCACCTATCAGGGTGACGGCGACCTTGCCTCCATCGGTACCGCCGAGATTGTCCACGCCGCCATGCGGGGTGAGAAGTTCACCACCATCTTCATCAACAACGCCATTTACGGCATGACCGGCGGCCAGATGGCCCCCACCACCCTGATCGGTCAGCGCGCCACCACCTGCCAGGACGGCCGTACCAAGGAACAGGCCGGCATGCCCATCCGCATGGCGGAGCTGCTGTCCACTCTGGATGGCTGCGTATACGCTGAGCGGGTCTGCGTCACCGATATTGCCAACATCAACAAGGCCAAGCGGGCCATCAAAAAGGCCTTTGAAAAGCAGATGAACGGGGAGGGCTTCACCTTTGTGGAGGTGCTGTCCACCTGTCCCACCAACTGGGGCATGACCCCCTTGAAGGCGGTCCAGTGGCTGAAGGACAACATGATCCCCTACTATCCTCTGGGCGTCATCAAGGACGTGCAGCCGGCGGCTGCGGAGGTGAAGTGATATGAAACGAGAGATCATCATTTCCGGTTTTGGCGGCCAGGGCGGTCTGGCCATCGGCAAAAACCTGGCGGAGGCGGGCATGGCGGAAGGCCTCAACGTGACCTGGGCTCCCTCCTACGGCCCCGAGATGCGGGGCGGCACCGCCAACTGCTCCGTGGTGTTGTCCGATAAGCCGGTGGGCTCCCCGGTCTTTGCCCATCCCACGGACCTGATCGCCCTGAACGAACCCTCTCTGGAGAAGTTCGAAGCGGGCGTGGTGCCCGGCGGTCTGGTGTTCGTCAACTGCGACGTGGTCACCGACAAGGTCACGCGCACGGATCTGACCGCCTATTACATCCCCTGTTCCAAAATTGCTGAAGAAGTGGGCAACCCCAAGGTCAGCAACATGGTGATGCTGGGTGCCTATGTAGCCGGCACCAAAATTCTCAAACCGGAGACCATTGAAGAAATGATCCAGGAGATCTTCGCCGGACCCAAGGCCAAGTTTATTCCGCTGAACATCGAGGCCTTCCGCCGGGGTATGGCCTGCGTAAGCTGAGAGTCCTTCTATATCCAATCCCTTTGGGGCGGGGCCGGCCATTGGCCAGCTCCGCCTCGCCTCCTATGGCCCTATGCGCTTTGTGTGCATTTTTTTCTTGACTTTCCCCGCCCATCAGCGTATAAAGAAAATAGTCCATTTGGCGAATATGTCAAAATGCGATGAACGGGACATGCCGCGGAGTTTTACCCTCTTAAGAGAGCTGCCGGTCTGGTGCGAGACAGCGGGGGTTTTTTTGTAGGTGTCACCCGGGAGCTGTGGGCGGAACCCTTGACAGGCAGTACGCTTTACCGGCCGCCCTCCGATATCGGGGCACACGAGTGGCTGCTGAGTTTAGCGGCAACGAGAGTGGTACCACGGAAGTTTGGCTTTCGCCTCTCCTGTCTTAGGACGGGTCTGCGCGGGAGCCCTTTTGTATATGGCGAAAACTTCAAATTCATCGAAAAAGGAGCGTATTAACATGTTGGATATTAAGATCACCCGGACCACCGCCCCCAAGGCTAAGACCCCTGACGATCAGCTTGGCTTTGGCCGCGTCTTCTCCGATCACATGTTTATCATGAATTATGACAAGGGTCAGGGGTGGCACGATGCTCGCATCGTCCCCTATGCCCCCATCGCCCTGGACCCCTCCGCCGTGGTGTTCCACTATGCTCAGGAGTGCTTTGAGGGTCTGAAGGCTTATCGCACTGCCGATGGCAAGATTCAGCTGTTCCGCCCGGACTGCAACGCCCGCCGCATGAACAATACCCAGGACCGCCTGTGCATCCCCGAGATCCCTGTTGAGGACTTTGTCCAGGCCGTTAAGGCACTGGTGGAGGTGGAGAAGGACTGGGTGCCTCACTCTGAGGGCTCCTCTTTGTACATCCGCCCCTTTACCATCGCCACCATGGCTCAGCTGGGCGTCCACGCCTCCACCAGCTATCAGTTCATCATCATCTGCTCTCCCTCCGGCGCTTACTACAAGGAGGGCCTGGCTCCCGTAAAGATCTACGTGGAGGACACCTATGTGCGCGCCTGCCCCGGCGGCACCGGCTTTACCAAGTGTGGCGGCAACTACGCCGTTTCTCTGCTGGCCGGCGAGAAGGCTGAGCAGAAGGGTTACAGCCAGGTGCTGTGGCTGGACAGTCAGGAGCGCAAATACGTGGAAGAGGTCGGCGCCATGAACATCTTCTTCAAGATCGACGGCAAAATCTACACTGCCGCCGCTCTGGATAAGGATGGCACCGTTCTGCCCGGCGTCACCCGCCGCTCCATCATTGAGCTGCTGAAGGACTGGGGCTATGAGGTTATCGAGGGCAAGCTGGCCATTACCACCATTATGGACGCTGCCAAGGCCGGCAAGCTGGAGGAGGTCTTCGGCTCCGGCACCGCCGCTGTGGTCTCTCCCGTCAAGCAGCTGGACTACGAGGACCAGAGCGCCTTTATCAACAACGGCGAGATCGGCCCCCTGACTCAGAAGCTGTACGACACTATGACCGGCATTCAGTGGGGCAAGATCCCCGACACCAAGGGCTGGATTGTCCCCGTCTGCCAGGCCTGAGCCATTTTCCCACAAGTAAAAGAGTCCCCACTCCCTTTGGAGTGGGGACTCTTTTATTGAAAAAGTTACTTTCGTTTTCAAGCGTTTTCGTCTTAGGAATCATTTCCCGGGAAAACCGTTTGTCCTTTTCCAGCAGAGCGGCGGCGCACCGCAGCAATCAGCCGGGATACAGAGGACACCAGGGAGCAGCCCACAGCGATGGCCCCGGCACTGGCGGCAGTCTCCATGCCGTAGCGGACAAACAGCGGTAAGTCCCCGTTGATGAGCGCCTCCATGGTGTAGTAGATGCCGCCGCCGGGTACCAGGGGGATGATACCGATAATCAAAAACACCGTGGCAGGGGTCTTGTACAGCCGGGCAAAGATCTCCGACAAAATGGCCGCCGCAATGGTGGCCAGCAGATAGCGGTTCACATCCGTGAGATTGGAAAGGCTCAGATACACCAGCCAGGCCACCGCTCCGGTGACGGAGGCGCTGAGGATATACCACCACCGGCGCAGTTCAAAGATAAAGCAGAAAGCGCCGCAGCCCAAAAACGCGTACAGACAGGGGAGCATCCATTCCATATCCGCGCCCCCCTTACAGCGCCCCGCCCATGACAAATCGGGTCAGGGCAATGGCCATGGCCACGCCTACGGTAATGGCCATGCCCACAATCAGCACCTCCGCAAGACGGGTCAGGGCCGTGAGAAAATCGCCGGCCAGCACATCCCGCATGACATTGGTGATGGCAATGCCCGGCACCAGCAGCATGATGGTGCCGATAATGATTTTATCCGTGCTCACTGGCACCCCGGTCCAGAACAGGACCAGAGGCTCCAGAGCCGACAGCATAGCGGCGGCCAGGTAGGTGAAAAACTCATTGGCATGGAGCCGGCGCATGGAGACCAGCACCGCCCGCACCACCAGTCCGCAGGGAAAGGCCGCCGCCGCGTCCAGCAGATCCCCGCCCCAGAACAGCGTAAAGAAAAAAGCCACCAGCCCGTGGGCCGCAAAGCCCGTCAGAGCGGGGTAGACCGGATCTGACACGATATCCTCCATCCGGCGGCGGCTCTCCTCCACCGGAGGGGGCTCCCGGCAGATATCCCGGCACAGAGCGTTAAGGTTGCTGAGCCGGCGGAGGTTGTTGCTGACGGTCTTGACCCGGATGGACTTGGTGTAGTTCCGCTCCCCCTCCTGGATGTTGAGGATAATACAGGAGGGAATGGCAAACACCTCCGTCTCTGTGCAGCCATAGGCCGCCAGCAGGCGGCGGATGGACTCCTCCACCCGGTAGATCTCCGCCCCGTTCTGCAGCAGCTGCCGTCCCATCTCGCAGCTGAAATTCAGCAGCGCTTCTGTTTCCACGCTGTCTCCTCCGTTTTCCGCCCCGTCAGCTCCTGCCCTGAATCTGGGCGCCGCACTTGGGGCAGGTAATGATAATCTTTCCCTTTCCGGCAGGCACCCGGCAGATGGTTCCGCAGCCCTTGCAGGTAAAGTACTTATGGTCCTTGTCGGCGTGGCGGGCCTTGGCAGCGCCCCGGCTGTTTTTCACCTTCCACAGCCAGTTCACAAACCGCTGATTCTCCCCGCGGCGCTTATTCAGGTTCTTGGAGAACACCCGGAACAGGGCATACACCCAGGCAGCCATGGACAGCCAGTACAAAATGGTCCCCAGCAGGGGGAACCGACCTGAGAGGAACATGGTCAGAACATCCAGAATCAGGCAGATCCAAATCACCGTCATTCCCAGCTGATCGACGCCGTTGCGTCCGTACATGAACCGGATCAGCCCGGCTTTAAGCTTTTGGAAGAATCCCATGGAAGGCGCTCCTTTGCCCGTCGGGCGCAGTACGCACCAGACGGCTTTATTTTTTCCTTATTTTACTCTCAAACAGCAAAACGCACAACCATTTCCCTGTGGAATTTACAAATTGGTCATTTATTTGCGGCAGCGAACGTGCTATACTGGGCCTGTTGTGAAAAAAGAAACAAAAGGAGTGATTTTCCATGGCAAAAAAGCAATTTAAGGCGGAGTCCAAGCGGCTGCTGGACCTGATGATCAACTCCATCTATACCCACAAGGAGATCTTCCTGCGGGAGATCATCTCCAACGCCAGCGACGCCTGCGACAAGCTGTGCTACCAAGCCCTGACGGACGACTCCGTGGGTCTGAACCGCAAGGATTTCAAAATTGAGATCCGGACGGACAAGGACGCTCGGACCCTGACCGTGTCCGACAACGGCATCGGCATGGACAAGGAGGACCTGGAGAACAACCTGGGCGTCATCGCCTCCTCCGGCTCCTACAAGTTCAAGCAGGAGGTGGGGGACGACGCCAAGGATACCGACGTGATCGGTCAGTTCGGCGTGGGCTTCTACTCTGCCTTCATGGTCTCCGACAAGATCACCGTGGTGACGAAGAAGTACGGTGCGGAGTGCGCCTACACCTGGACCTCCTCCGGGGCTGACGGCTATACCGTCACCGAGGGCGGCCGGGACAGCGTGGGCACCGACATCATCATGCACATCAAGCCCGACACCGACGATGAGAAGTACAGCGAGTTCCTGGAGTCCTGGAGATTGCAGGAGCTGGTGCGCAAGTACTCCGACTATATCCGCTTCCCCATCCGGATGGAGGTCTCCAAGACCCGCCGGAAGGAGGGAACACCGGACGACAAGCCGGAGTATGAGACCTACCAGGAGGAAGAGACCCTCAACTCTATGGTTCCCATTTGGCAGCGGCGCAAGTCCAATGTGAAGCCGGAGGAGTACAACAAGTTTTACCGGGACAAGTTCCACGACTACGCCGACCCCCAGAAGGTCATCGCCGTGTCCACTGAGGGCGCCGTCACCTACAAGGCCCTGTTATTCATCCCCGGTGCCGCCCCCTTTGACTTCTACACCAAGGAGTATGAGAAGGGGCTCCAGCTCTACTCCAACGGCGTGCTCATCATGGACAAGTGCGCGGACCTGCTGCCGGACCACTTCCGCTTCGTCCGGGGCGTGGTGGACTCTCCGGACCTGAGCCTGAACATCTCCCGGGAGCTGCTGCAGCATGACCGGCAGCTGAAGGTCATCGCCTCCAACCTGGAGAAGAAGATCAAGAGCGAGCTTGCCAAACTGCTCAAGGACGACCGGGAGGGCTATGAGAAATTCTGGAAGAACTTCGGCCGTCAGCTGAAGTACGGCGCCGTCAGTGAGTACGGCGCCCACAAGGAGCTGCTTCAGGACCTGCTGCTGTTCTACTCCTCCACGGAGAAGAAGCCTGTCACTCTTTCCGAGTATGTCTCCCGGATGAAGGAGGACCAGAAATATATCTTCTACGCCTCCGGCGAGTCCCTGGACAAGATCGACCGGCTGCCCCAGACCGAGGGCCTGCGGGAGTCCGGCACGGAGATCCT
>CATZYY010000082.1 GCA_958426425.1 uncultured Oscillospiraceae bacterium | reverse complement strand
TGAGATACATGCCCACGATGCTGACCACCTCCGTAGGCAAAAACTCCTCCAGGGCGTTCAGAATCGCCGCCACATCCAGCTGCAGCAGGCCCAGCAGGGCACTGATGAAGATCAGCAGGGGAAAGATCATAAACAGCAGATAGAACGCCAGCGCCGCGCTCTGGCTGCCCACGTTGTGGCGCAGGTACCGCTGGGTCATGAGATAGATCCCCCGCAGCAGGCAGTTCCGGGGCAGGACCACAGGCATCCCTCCTTTGTGTTGTGCCTCCGTGACAAAAACTAGTATGCGCGGTTTCCGGAAAACATCACGCCCCTCACTCCCACTGGGCCCAGATCTCCGGGCAATAGCCCACCGTGGCCTCCCGGCCGTTGCGGACAATGGGGGTGCGGAACAGCTCCGGGTGCTCCAGGAGCTTCTCCTCCTGGGCGTCCGGGGTCAGATAGGCCATGTAAAGGGCCTCATAAGCCCGGCTTTTGGTGTCCACCAGGGCCTCAAAGCCCACTTTCTGCTTGACGGACTGGTACTCCCGGGGGGATAATCCCTTTGAGGGAACGTCGATATACTGGTACTTGATGCGGCGTTCCTTGAACCACCGCTCCGCCTTCCGGGTGTCGAAGGACTTGGAAGCACCGAAGATCTGAATATTCATTGTAACACTCCTTTTGGGGGAAATGGAGGGAATCATGATGACGGAAGAAGTCAAAAAGCTGAAGGAATTGGTGGATGCGTCCCGGAACATCGTCTTTTTCGGCGGCGCCGGCGTCAGCACGGAGTCCGGCATCCCGGACTTCCGCAGCACCGACGGCCTGTATCACCAGCAGTGGAAGTATCCGCCTGAGGTGATTTTAAGCCATACCTTTTACGAAAGCAACCCCGAAGAATTTTTCCGTTTCTACCGGGCCAAACTCTTAGCTCCCGGCGCCAAACCCAACGCTGCCCACGAAAAGCTGGCCCAGTGGGAGCGGGAGGGAAAGCTGAAGGCCATCGTCACCCAGAACATCGACGGGCTCCACCAGGCCGCCGGCAGCAAGACCGTTCTGGAGCTCCACGGCAGCGTCCACCGCAACTACTGCGAGCGGTGCGGGAAGTTCTACGACTTCGACTTCATGCTTCACAGTGAGGGCGTGCCCCGGTGCACCTGCGGCGGGCCCATCAAACCCGACGTGGTGCTCTACGAGGAGGGCCTGGACCAGAAGACCCTCTCCGATTCCGTCCGCTTCATCTCTGAGGCCGACATGCTCATCATTGGCGGCACCTCCCTGAATGTCTATCCTGCCGCCGGCCTCATCAACTACTATCGGGGCCATAAGCTGGTGCTCATCAACAAATCCGCCGTGGCCCGGGACCTGACGGCGGATCTGGTGATCCGGGACCCCATCGGCGAGACCCTGTCCCAGCTGTAAAGAACGGCCTTTGTACACCTTTCCAAAAGTGTACAGTAAAAACGGCGCCATTCCTGCGGAATGGCGCCGTTTTATTAAATTCTCCAGCTGAAATGCAAGTCACATTTTTATTCATGCAAAATTTACAGTAAATTTTTTGGTTTTTTAAAAATTTTGTATTGAAAATGAAAGTGCGGCATGTTATTATTGCAAATAACATTACCGGCCTTGGTCGCCGCTGAAAGGAGCGCGCCAGCTTATGATCTGGACTGAGAACCGCGAGAACGCCTATTGTGAGATCACTCCTGCCATTATGGCGCTGAAGGAGCAGTGGGAGAAGAAAAACTACATCGATCCCCGGCTGTACAAGGAGTACAACGTCAAGCGGGGCCTCCGGGATGAGGACGGCCGGGGCGTGCTGACGGGCCTGACCCGCGTCGGTGAGATTCAGTCTTACAGCGTCACCGAAGGCGAACACATCATCCCCCAGGACGGCGTGCTGTATTACCGCGGCATCGATACCCGGAGCCTGGTTACCGGTTCCGCCGGCCGGCGCTTTGCCTTTGAGGAGGCTGCATACCTGCTGCTGTTCGGCGAGCTGCCCACTCCGGAGCAGCTTCAGGACTTCTGCGGTCAGCTGGCCTCCTACCGGACGCTGCCCACCAACTTCTTCCGGGACGTCATTATGAAGGCGCCGCCCCGGGACCTGATGAACACCATGCAGCGGGGCATTTTGACGCTGTTCTGCTACGACGACAAGCCCAACGACATCTCCCTGGAGAATGTGCTGCGGCAGTGCCTGCAGCTGATGAGCAACATGCCGGTGCTGGCTATTTACGCTTACCAAGCCTGGCGGTACAGCAACGGCGAGAGCCTGTTCATCCACGTGCCGCAGCCGGATCTGAGCACGGCGGAGAACTTTTTGCGGATGCTACGGGAGGACCGCGGCTACACGGAGCTGGAGGCCCGGACATTGGATGTGGCCCTGGTACTCCACGCCGACAACGGCGGCGGCAACAACTCCACCTTCACCAACCACGTGGTCACCTCCTCCGGCACGGACACCTACTCCGCCATTGCGGCGGCCATGGCCTCTTTGAAGGGGCCCCGCCACGGCGGCGCCAACAGCAAGGTCATGGCCATGATGGACGACATCAAGACCAATATTCAGGACTGGAATGACGACGGCTGTGTGGCCGACTACCTGACGAAGATGCTGAACAAGGAGGCCTTTGACCGCAGCGGCCTGATCTACGGCCTGGGCCACGCCGTGTACACCAAGACGGACCCCCGGTGCGAGGTCTTCCGGGACTATGTGACCCATCTGGCGGAGGAAAAGGGCCGTCAGAAGGAACTGGCCCTGTACGCCAAGGTGGAAAAGATCGGCAAGGAGCTGCTGATGGAGCGGCAGCACAAGTCCGTGCTGTCCACCAACATCGACTTTTACAGCGGCTTTGTCTACGAGATGCTGGGTCTGCCCATGGAGCTGTACACGCCGCTGTTCGCCGTGGCCCGTATCGCCGGCTGGAGCGCTCACCGGATGGAGGAGCTGTCCGTGGGCGGCAAGCTGATCCGGCCCCGGTACGAGTGCGTGGAGGAGCACCGCTCTTACACTCCCATGGAAAACCGCTGAATTTGCTGTCTCCCCGCCGAAAAATCGGCGGGGAGACGGTCTGCCGGCTTTCACTGCGCCTGCCTTCGGATACGCCTGGAACAGCGGGATTCGGATATGTCAGGGGCGCCCTCCTTTTATATAGGCATCCCCATCTCCCGCTCTTTCTGAGCGGAGCGCTCCGGCCTCCTTCTTGGGGGGCTCTGAAATTTTTTCGGGAAAACGGAAATTTAAGGTTGACATCCGGGGACGTTCTGGCTATAATAATCAAGCAGTCTTTTCTAAGGGATGCGAAATTTGCGGCTGTGCTGGAACTGGTAGACAGGCCAGCTTGAGGTGCTGGTGTCGATTCGACGTGTGGGTTCAAGTCCCGTCAGCCGCACCAGTCCGTTTCCCAAACGGGTCAATCCGATCATATGCGCGAGTGGTGGAATTGGCAGACTCGCTAGATTCAGGTTCTAGTGTCCATTACGGACGTGCGGGTTCAAGTCCCGCCTCGCGCACCACATCCGAAAGCGGGCTCCGCCCACGGCGGCGGAGTCCCTTTCCCTGGATTGTCCCCCTTCCCCACAGACGGTAACCACAACTGCATACATACGCGCGAGTGGTGGAATTGGCAGACTCGCTAGATTCAGGTTCTAGTGTCCATTACGGACGTGCGGGTTCAAGTCCCGCCTCGCGCACCAAAAAAGAAAGACATCTGCTTTCAGCAGATGTCTTTCTTTTTTGGGTTCCGCCGCCCAAAGGGCGGCTCCACCCTCCGGTATTTCAAATGCTCGGCGGAAGTGAATTCCGCCTGCGCCGAGGTTTTGCCTGCGGCAAAACGCTCGCACGGCGCAAATGCGCCGCCGGCCAGAAGGCCGGTTTGACAGTTCTCCTGCCACTGCCTCAACCATTGAAAATATCGATTTTAACCGCCCTTTACATGGTCGGAGCAAGCTTTGTATCGCTTGCTCCGATTTTTTCATTCAAGGTGCGCTCATGCCGCTGCGGTTCCTTTCAAATCGCAACTTCCGAACGGGGCTTCGATTTGATCTCTTTGGACGAAGACCATGAATTCCATACCGTCGCTCATACTATGGTCGGAGCAACGTTTTCTTTGCCCCGGCCATCTCTTTTACGCCCATGCAAAAAAAGCGGTCATCCGCCCTGCTTTTATTCCATCGTTTAAAATCAAACCCGCGGTCGTTGGACTTCGATCCGGTTTTTTCGGCGGGAATTTCAAGTCCTGTACCGATACCCATACCAGAAACCCGGCTTGTTCTCACAAGCCGGGTTATTTTTTTGTCTTTTTTGCAGTCAGAACCCTTCTCCACTGCCTGTTTAATCTCATGCCGTGAAATGAAAGCGTTCTCTTCCCCGGGCGAGCCTTCGCCCGCGGTATACCTGGCAGATATGTCGTCCACATCCTTCCTGCGCTCTCTGTTACACAGGCGCTTGCCACCTCGTTCTGCGGCCGAAGTGCGCCGGTGCCCGCACCTGGGAGGGAAGTTTCTTCATACGCCATTTTTTATATTTTGATAATTATTTTTTGTTTTTCTTCCACTTTTTACCGTGAATTTTTGTCAAAAAGTTTATAAAACTTGTAAATCAAATTTTTGATGTTACAATAGAAACCGCTTGACCGCATTCAGCCGTTGGATGCGGCGGGCAGGTGAATCAATGCGTCGGAGAATGGGGCCGGGGAGGCATTTTTCAGTCCCGCACCCACCAGGGAAGGGTGGATTTTCTAGGCGATAGGATTCACATACTATTCACAGGAGGAAACCAGATGAAGAAACCACATACCCGGATCGGGAGCTTTCTCTTAGTCTTTGCCCTGATCCTGACCCTGCTGCCGGCAACGGTGCTGGCAGCGCCGGAGGATTTTACCCTGAATCTCTCCACCTACGCTGACAGTCTCTCCCTCACAGAGGGCGGCAGCGGAAGCATCACCATGAAGGCCAAGGTGTACCGCACCGACGTGGACGGCGCGCTGGACAACCTGGCCACCGACGAAAAGAACGGATATACCTATCAGTTTACCCAGTCTTACACCCTACGCTACAAAGGGGAAGACGGCGACTTTACAGCCGTGCCCGAGGGCGTTGTCACCAAGGGCTCCGGCGCGGGCCTGACCTTTGACCTGAGCAAGCCCGGCAATCCCTTTGAGGCGGGTACTTACACCATTGAAGTCACCGGCACCATCAACGGCACCTATACCCCCAAGGACGGGGAGCCGGAGGTCTTTGAGGTAACCGACACCACCACTTTCCCGCTGGTGGTCCTCCCCACCATTGAGAGCCTCACCATAGAGGTTCCCGAGACCTTTGATATCGACTACGCCGTAACCGGACAGGGCTCCGTGCTGATTCCCGTGGCAATTAAGAACCAGGGCGGCACCGACGTCTCTTCCGTCTGCCGGGTGCAGGTGAAGCTGGGTGATGAGAATTACACCGGCTTTGCCTTCCTGCAGAAGACAGAGGCCGGTCACGCCTACCTCTATGTCCCCTATGCCAGCGGCGATCAGATGGACACGGAGACCCTGTACATCCGCGCGGTCTATGACCCCTCCGGCTCCTACCAGTCCGGCGGCATCGACGGCTTTGTGAAAAGCGCCAGCGGCGCCATTGAAATCACCGTAACCAACCAGCAGGAAGTGGCCACCGCCATGGTCACCGGAACCAGCGGCACCCGCTATTTCAGCTCTCTGAGTGAGGCCATGGCCGCCGCTGAGGACGGCGACACGGTGGAGCTGCTGCGGGATACGGTGCTGGACGCCACCGGCAAGGTGAACAACCAGGGCGTTCTGTCCATCGACAAGAACATCACCCTGGACGGCAACGGTAAGACACTGACTGCCAAGAATGTCTCTGTCAGCGGTGAGCAGGGGCCCAGCATGATCAACATTTCGGCCCAGACCGGCGTCATCGTGAAAGACCTGGTCATTGACGGCAGAAATGAGACCAAGCACGGCCTGAACATCTATCAGTCCTCTGTTTCCGTGGAAAATGTCACCGTCATGAACAACCGCTGGTATGCCGTCATGGTGCACGGGTCCTCCCTGACCGCCGACGGCCTGACCACCAAGGGAAACCAGTGGGGCATCAACGGTGAGAGCAAGTCCGGCGACACCGTCCTCACCATTCACGACGCCGCTGTGGACGAATCCAGCTCCCTCGTTCTCGAGCGCAGCGGCGACGCCCCCGGCAGCCTGACAGTCTCCATCGCCGGCGGCAGCTTCCAGGTGGTGGAGGTGAAGGAGAGTGCCGCCGATGCGGTCGTCTCCATTACCGGCGGCACCTTTGCCCAGAAGCCGGAGCAGGCTCATATTGCCGACGGCTATCAGGTTTTTGAGGCCGACGGGCTGTACATCGTTGGCAAGTCCGTCTCCAGCGTGGCTCTGAACAAGCACACCCTGGAGCTGTATGTGGACGGCACCGAGACCCTAATCGCCGCCGTGGACCCCGACGACGCCTATGAGGCCGCCGTTGTCTGGACCTCCAACAATGAGGACGTGGCCACAGTGGATCAGAACGGCACCGTCACCGCCGTGGGCGTGGGCGAAGCCACCATCACCGCCTCCGTGGGCGGCAAATCCGACACCTGCACCGTCACCGTCAGCTACGCCGGTGTGACCTCCGTCACCCTCAACGCCACGGAGCTGACTCTGACCGCAGACGGCACCACCACGCTGACCGCCACCGTCCTGCCCGCCGGCGCGGAGCAGACCGTTGAATGGTCTTCCAGCCACGAGGACGTGGCCACCGTGGAAAACGGCGTGGTCACCGCCGTGAGCGCGGGCACCACCGTTATCACCGCCAAGGCCGGTGAGAAGGAGGCCGCCTGCACCGTCACCGTCACCGCCGCGGGCGAGATCATCCCCGATGTGGCGGCCCCCGACGTGAAGCTGGATCTGGAAGACGATACCCTGAGCGAGGAGCAGAAAGACGCCGTCAAGAACGCCGCCGGTTCCGTCTCCACGGACAGCGCCATCGCCGACGCCGCCCAGGCCCAGGGCAACAGCCTCAGCCTGGAAGAGCAGGAGGCCCTGAAGGCCCAGGCCGAGAGCACCCTGGGCAGCGACGAGCCCATCAACCTCTTTGCCCAGGCCTATCTGGAGATCACAGCCACCGGCGTCGAGACCGGCGAGGACGACAGCATTACCTCCATTACCCTGGACATCACCCCCATGGTACAGGTGGTGGCCTCTACCGCCAGCAGCGCCAAGGACATTGCCGAGGACAATTCCGTGGTGGTCAAGGAGGCGGAGACGTTATCCGTTGAGACGGAGGTGGAGATCTCCGTGGAGCTGCCCGGCAGCTTTGCAGAGGCCCCGGCCTACGTGAAGCACCAGGCTGACAGCAGCCGCACTTACTTCTACAAGGCGGTCTATGACAGCCTCACCGGAAAGCACACCTTCACCACCCCCCACGGCTTCAGCCCCTTCACCTTCTCCCTGACCAACGGCGCCGCCGCTCAGGTGGGTGAGGTTGGCTACGCCTCCCTGCAGGAGGCGGTGGACGCCGTCTCCAACCAGGGCACCATTACCCTGACCAACGACAACGACGAGACCATTGAGGTCCGGAAGGCCATCACCTTTACCCTGGACCAGGGCGATTACGCCTTCACTGGCACCATCAGCGCCGGTTCCCGCTATGAGATGACGGTGACAAAGAATGATGATGGTACCACCACTTATGCCTTTGCTCGGATAAGTGATGATTCTTCTGACGATGACGACGAGCCTGTGAAGGGCAGCCTCATCGCTGTGACCAGCACCTCTCACGGCACCGTCCGAGTCAATCCCGGCCGGGCGGAGAAGGGTGAGACCGTCACCATCACCGCCGTTCCCAACGACGGCTATGTGCTGAAGACCCTGACCGTTACCGACAAGAGCGGCGACACCATCAAGGTCTCCAGCAAGGGCAACGACAAGTACACCTTCACCATGCCCAACGGTCCCGTTACGGTCAAGGCCGTGTTTGCCCGGGAGAACACCGAGGCCGAGACGGTCTTCACCGATGTGCCCAAGAATTTCTGGGCCTACAACGAGATTAGCTGGGCTCTGGAAAAGGGCTACATGAAGGGCACCACTGCCACCACCTTCACCCCCTCGGGCACTGTGACCCGGCAGCAGGTGTGGATGGTCCTGGCCCGGATGGCCGGTGCCAACCCCGCCGACATGGCGGCTGCCAAGGCCTGGGCCGTGGCCAATGGCATTTCCGACGGCACCAACCCCGGCAGCCCTGTCACCCGGCAGCAGCTGGTGGCTCTGCTGTACCGCTTTGCCGCCAAAACCGGCCATGACACCAACGCCAAGGCGGACCTGAGCAGCTACCCCGATGCGTCCTCCGTGGCGTCCTACGCTGCCGACGCCATGGCCTGGGCTGTGGCGGGCGGCATCATCAACGGCACCACCCAGGGCACGCTGAATCCCGCTGGTCCCTCCAACCGGGCCCAGTTCGCGGTGATGCTGTGGCGTTTCCATCAGGCCGGTGTCAACTGAGTAAAGCCGGTTCCGCACTCTGGATGTTTTCCAGAGGAAAAGAACCGCTTTTTCCCCGCATAAGAAGGGCCGGAGGCAGCTGCCTCCGGCCCCTCTGTTAATGCCTATTTACTCGTTGCCGAAAACAGCGGAGAAACCCCATTCGGGTTTCTCCGCTGTTTTTTCAGCCGTCCTCCCGGATGCCGTAAAGGGCAAACCGGGAGATGAAATTCTGCAGTGTCAGCTTCTGGGCCAGCAGCTGCTGGTGGGTGGCGCCCCGGACCTTCCCGGCGGCGCGCTGCTCCTCCAGCTTGGAGAGGACCTGGTCCCGCTCTTTTAAAAGGTCTTCGTAAAAGCGGTCGTAGGCCGCCAAACGCTCTGTATCCGTCATGGCGGACCTCCTTACACGTTAAAGCGGAAGTAGATCATGTCGCCGTCCTGGACCACATACTCCTTGCCCTCGCTGCGCAGCAGGCCCTTTTCCTTGGCGGCGTTGACGCTGCCGCACTTGACCATGTCCTCGTAGGCAATGACCTCCGCCCGGATGAAGCCCCGCTCGATGTCCGTGTGGATCTTTCCGGCGGCCTGGGGAGCCTTGGTGCCCTTTTTGATGGTCCAGGCCCGGCACTCATCCTTGCCGTAGGTCAGGAAGGAGATCAGGCCCAGCAGGGCGTAGGAGCATTTGATGAGCCGGTCCAGACCGGACTCCTGCACCCCAAGCTCCTCCAGAAACATCTGCTTTTCCTCGCCCTCCAGCTCGGCGATGTCCTGCTCCAGCTTGGCGCAGATGGGCAGCACCTGGGCGCCCTCGGCGTCGGCGATGGCCTTCACCTGCTGATAGTAGGGGTTGCCTTCCAGATTCGTGAAGCCGTCCTCGTCGGTGTTGGCAGCGTAGATCACGGGCTTCAGGCTCAGAAGATCGCTGGTGGCGATCAGGGCCATGTCCTCGTCGGAGCAGTCATAGGTCCGGGCAGACTTGCCGTTGTTGAGGTGCTCCGCCAGGCCCTTGAACACGTCCACCTCATGAAGAAACTTCTTGTCCCCCTTGGCGGCCTTGGCAGCCCGCTCAATCCGGCGGTTCACCATCTCCAGGTCCGCCATAATCAGCTCCAGGTCAATGGTTTCGATGTCCCCCTTGGGGTCCACGGGCACGTTGGTGCCGGCGTCGGCCACCACGTGCATGATGTTCTCATCGTCAAAGCAGCGGACCACGTGGACGATGGCATCGGTCTCCCGGATGTTGGCCAGGAACTTGTTGCCCAGGCCCGCGCCCTGACTGGCGCCCTTCACCAGGCCCGCGATATCCACGAATTCCACCACCGCCGGGGTCTT
>CATZYY010000081.1 GCA_958426425.1 uncultured Oscillospiraceae bacterium | reverse complement strand
GTGTCCTGGGCGCAGTCCATGCCGTAGCCGCCGTCCAGATACTGGTTGCGGCGGGAGGCCAGAGCCATCATGCCGAACTCCTCGCTCATGCCGAACATGGCCACCATGTTCCGGGCCACGTTGGTGGCGTCCTGGATGTCCTGGGAGGCACCGTTGGTCATGGTGTGCATGACCACCTCCTCGGCGGCCCGGCCGCCCATGGAGACGGTGATCTTGGCCATGAGCTCGTCCCGGGTGCGCAGCTCCGTCTTGTCCTCCTCGGGCATCAGCAGGGTGTAGCCCAGAGACCCCTGGGTGTGGGGGACGATGGTGATCTTCTGCACCGGCTCGGTGTTCTTCTGCTTGTAGGCCACCATGGCATGGCCCACCTCGTGGTAGGCCACCAGCTTTTTCTCAAATTCCGTCAGGACGCTGCCCTTTTTCTCCGTGCCGGCGATGACCAGCTC
Source organism: uncultured Oscillospiraceae bacterium (assembly GCA_958426425.1). Taxonomy (GTDB): domain Bacteria; phylum Bacillota; class Clostridia; order Oscillospirales; family Oscillospiraceae; genus Oscillibacter. The sequence continues at coordinate 9,640 of CATZYY010000081.1, read as the reverse complement.
GAAGGCGGCCAGCAGATCCTCCTGGGTCACCAGCTTGCGGCCCTTGCGCACGGCTCGGAGGGCCGCCTCGTTGACCAGGTTGGCAAGGTCGGCGCCCACGCAGCCGGCGGTGGCCAGGGCCACTTTTTTCAGGTCCACGTCCTCCGCCAAGCGGATGTTCCGGGTGTGGACCTGGAGGGTGGCGATGCGCCCGGCCAGGTTGGGCCGGTCAATGGTGATGCGCCGGTCGAAGCGGCCGGGCCGCAGCAGCGCCTGGTCCAGCACTTCGGGCCGGTTGGTGGCGGCCAGGAGGATGACGCCCTTGGTGGGGTCAAAGCCGTCCATCTCCGCCAGCAGCTGGTTCAATGTCTGCTCCCGCTCGTCGTTGCCGCCCATGCGGTTGTCACGGGATTTGCCGATGGTGTCGATCTCGTCGATGAAGACGATGCAGGGGGCCACCTTGCTGGCCTCCTTAAAGAGGTCCCGGACACGGGAGGCGCCCACGCCCACGAACATCTCCACGAAGTCGGAGCCGGAGATGGAGAAGAAGGGCACGTTGGCCTCGCCGGCCACAGCCTTGGCCAAAAGGGTCTTGCCGGTACCCGGAGGGCCCACCAGCAGCGCGCCCTTGGGGAGCTTTGCGCCGATCTCCGTGTATTTCTGGGGATTGTGAAGGAAGTCGATGATCTCTGTCAGAGACTCCTTGGCCTCGTCCTGACCAGCCACGTCCCGGAAGGTGACGCCGGTGGATTTTTCCATGTACACCTTGGCGTTGGCCTTGCCCACGCCGCCGATGCCGCCGATACCGCCCATGCCGCCCTTCTTGCTGATCCAGCGCATGGCGATGGAGAACATCAGGAAGATGAACACGAAGGGGGCCACGTAGCCGATCAGCACCGCCAGAATGGGGTTGATGGGGGGCTGATAGGGCTCGCCGAAGGGCACATCCGCCTCCAGACAGCGGGCAGTGATGGCGTCGCTGCTCTCTGTGGGGACGCAGTAGAGTTCGTAGTCCTTCTCATAGGTCAAACCCGTCTCCGGGTCCTGGTAGGTAAAGCCCGCTTTGGGAAGAATGACCAGGGTGCCCTCGCTGCTGTCCACCTGGACCTCGGAGATCTGCCCGTCCTCCAGCAGCTCCACAAACTCGCTGTACCGGATTTCCACGGAGCCGTTGTGACTGGTGGCGCTGCCCAGGTAATTGCTGGCGTAGCTGATGACGATGGTCAGCAGCGCAGCCCAGCCCAGCAGGGAGGCCACCCCCCGCCAGTTGCTGTTCTTGTCGTTTTTCTTGTTCTTGTTGTCGTTTTGGTTCATGTATGGAACTCCTCTCAATGATGAAAGGCCGGCTGCAAAAGAGGCCAAAGGGATAAAATTCCCTGAAAGTATATCACAGAAGTGGCTGGGCTACAAGGAAAAGCCTTGGATTTTTGATGAAATTTCTGTGAATTCCACTTTATTGTGCCCGCCGGCTATGGTATACTAAACTGCAAATGCGACAAAAATTTCGCCGGAGGGAAACATCATGGATCAACAGAGAAAAAATGACCTGACCGCGGAGGCCGACGGTATCATCGAAGGGCGCAACGCCGTCATCGAGGCTCTGCGGGCCGGCGGAGCTATTGACAAAATCTACCTGCAAAAGGGCGAGACGGACCGGACCCTGGGTCACATCGCCTCCACAGCCCGGGCTGCCGGCGTGGTGGTGGTGGAGGCGGACAAGCGCAAGCTGGACGCCATGAGCCGCACCCACGCCCATCAGGGCGTCATCGCCCTGGCGGCGGTGCGGGAGTATGTCACCGTGGAGAGCATTCTCGCCGCCGCGGCGGAGAAGGGGGAGAAGCCCCTGATCGTGGTGTGCGACGAGATCTCCGATCCCCACAACCTGGGGGCCATTATCCGTACCGCCGAGTGCGCCGGGGCCCACGGCGTGGTGATCCCCAAGCGCCGCAGTGCCGGCCTTACCGCCGTGGTGGCCAAGACCTCCGCCGGGGCGGTGGCCCATATGCCGGTGGCCCGGGTGCCCAATATCCCCACGCTGCTCAAGGACCTGAAAAAGCAGGGGGTGTGGGTCTTCGGCACCGCTGCCCAAGGAACCACCACCCTCTATGAGGCGGACCTGAAGGGCCCCGCCGCCATTGTCATCGGCAGCGAGGGCGACGGCATGACCCGCCTTGCCATGGAGAACTGCGACTTTCTGGTTAGCATCCCCATGCGGGGCAAGCTCAATTCCCTGAACGCCAGTGCCGCCGCTGCCATTTTGCTGTACGAGGCGGTGCGCCAGCGGAGCTGACACGGCAAAACCACTGGACGAAAGAGGTTGGATATGGCACCAAAAGACGCGGACAATCGATATGACGACCTGCTCTCCGGCGGGGTGCCTCCCGCCCAGGGGGACTTCTCTCTGGAGGAAATTCTGGTGGAATTCGGCGGCGGGGAGGAGCGGCGGCTGCTGCGGGGCACAGAGGCGGAGGAAGTAACGCCTCCCGCCCCCCAGGCGGCGTCCGCCCCTGAGGTTCCGGGCAAACGCCGTGGGACCGCGCCCAAGCAGCCGGCCCAGCCGGAGCCTGAAAAGGTGGAGCTGCCGCCGTCCCCTAGGCCCATCTCCCTGGAGGAGGTGGTGGGCACCACGGTGGACGCGGTGATGGAGGAGAACCGGGAGCCCCTGCTCAAGCCCCGGCGCCGCCGGTGGCTGTTCTCCCGCAAGCCCATGGTGGAGGAGGAGACGGAGGAGCTGTACCAGTGTGCCCCGGCACCGGAGCCGGAGCCTGAGGAGGAACCCATCGGGCCGGAGCCGGATCTGATGGATGTGTCGGAGGCCTGCCGGCGGGAGAGCCGGCGGCTGGGCGGGCCCTTGCCCGCTGCGGCGGCGGTGTCGCTGCTGCCGGTGATTTTGCTGGCGGCGGAAACCTACGGTTTGGAGATGCCCCTGTGGACGGGGCAGGTGAAGACCCAGTGCCTGGTGCTGCTGGGGTGTCTGGCGGTGGTGTCTTTGCTGACCAGGCGGGTTTACATCAGCGCCTTCCGGCTTCTGGCCCAGCGCCGCTGCTCCAGCCAGCTGCTGGCGGTGCTGTCGGCAATTGCCTCCGGAGCGGACTGCCTGGTGCGGCTGACGGTCCCCACCCGGACCGATGTGATGCCCTACGCCGCCGTCAGCTGCATGGCATTGACCTTTGCCCTGTGGGGCGCCGTCCGGGAGGGGAGGGGGTACTTCGACACCTTCCGGTCCGCGGCGGTGGACGACGACCCGCCATATCTGGTGACGGAGACGGACCGGGGCGCCTGCAAGCAGCGGGGGGCCGTGCCGGGCTTTTACACTACCGCCATTCGGGACAATGCCATGACGCTGTGGCAGGCGGTGCTGCTGCCGGTGGTGCTGGTGGCCTCCCTGGTCTTTGCGGGACTCAGCTCCCTCAGTCAGGGGCGGGGGGCGGATTTCCTTCTGAACTGGTCCGCCATTTTGGCCGCAGGCGCCACCTTTGCCCTGCCCCTTTGCTGGGGCCTGCCCTTTTCCCATCTGGCCCGGCATCTGCAAAAGGCCGGCTGTGCCGTGGCCGGCTGGTCCGGCGCGGAGAAGATCAGCGGTCAGCGGCGAATGATCCTCACCGACGGCGACCTCTTTCCCCCCGGCACCATCCAGCTCAACGGCGTCAAGGTCTTTGGGGAGGAACTTCCCCGGGCGGCCTCCTACGCCGCCACCCTGGCCCGGTGCGCCGGAAGCGGACTGGAGCGGGTGTTCGACGGGCTGCTGCGGGGCGAGGGCGGACACTACCAGGAGGCCCAGGATTTCAGCTTTTACGAGGAGGGCGGCTACTCCGCCACCATCCACGGCGAGACGGTTCTGCTTGGCACCGCCTCCTTCATGCGGAAGATGGAGGTGCGGATGCCGGGGAACATCAACCTGCGCACCGGCATCTTCCTGGCGGTGGACCGGCAGCTGACAGCGGCCTTCGCCGTGAAGTACCATGCGGCGGAGAATGTGGATTTCGCCCTGCGGCTCATGCGCCGCAGCCGGGTGACGCCGGTGCTGGCGTCCCGGGACCCCAACATCACCCCGGCCCTTTTGAAGCGGAAGTTCCACAAGAGCGTCAAAGTGGAGTATCCGGACCTGACGGACCGGGTGGCCCTCAGCGAGGCGGAGCAGGACCGGGGGCTGCCCCGGGCCCTGATTTTCCGGGAGGGCCTGCTGCCCTATGCGGAGACTGTGTGTGGCAGCCGGCGGCTGTGCCGGGCAGTGCGGCGGTCGGCGCTGCTGTCCTTTTTCGCCAGCGCCGCCGGCACGCTGCTCACCTCCTACCTGACGTTCCAGGGGTCCTATGACCTGCTGACGCCTTTGGCGCTGGTGGTGTTCTGCCTGCTGTGGACGGCGCCGGTGCTGCTGATGGCCGACTGGACCGGCCGGTATTGAGCATTGGATCAAAACAGCGTTTTCAGCCGGGCTGCCTCTTTGGGCGGCCCGGCTGTTTCATGGAAGGACTTTTTTTCGCAGATGCCAAAATTTCGCCCGCTTTTTCTCCCTCCTGCCCAAAACGGGAAAGATGCCAAAATTTTTGTTGTATTGCCCCGGCAAACGTTGTATAATTTCTACATTGGACTATCCCCGTACCAATGCCCTCGCTCCATCAGGAGCCGGGCGGCAGCACAACATAAGGAGTGGAACGAACATGAGCTATTCAGTACAAAACATCCGCAACGTCTGTCTGCTGGGGCACAGCGGAAACGGCAAGACCGCCCTGGCGGAGAGTTTGCTGTATATGACCGGCGCCATCGACCGCATCGGCCGGGGCGCCGACGGCAATACCGTCTGCGACTACGATCCCGAGGAAACCAAGCGGCAGATCTCCATCTCCGCCGCCGTGGCGCCCCTGGAGTACAAGGGCTGCAAGATCAACCTGCTGGACACCCCGGGTGCCTTTGACTTCGCCGGCGAGGTCATGGAGTCCCTGCGGGCCGCGGACGCCGCCATCATCGTCTGCTCCGCTAAGGACGGCGTGTCCGTGGGCCTGGAGAAGGCATGGAAGTACTGCGAGGAGCGGAATATGCCCCGCTTCGTCTACATCTCCAAGACTGATGAGGACAACAGCGACTACAATGCCACCTTTGAGGCACTGCGCTCCCGCTTCGGCAACAAGATCGCCCCGGTGGTGGTCCCCATCTGGGACGACAACAAGAAGGTCACCGGCATCATCGACGTGCTGAACAAGCGGGCCTATGAGATGCAGAACCTCAAGCGGGTGGAGATCGAGATTCCCGACGGCAAGGGCGAGGTCATCGAGGAGTTCAACAACGCCCTGAAGGAGTCTGTGGCCGAGAGCAGCGAGGAGTTCATGGAGAAATTCTTCGGCGGCGAGGACTTCACCTACGCCGAGATGATCCAGGGCCTGCGCCAGGGCGTCCGGGAGCTGAGCCTGTTCCCGGTGCTGTGCGGCTCCGCCGTCAACTGCCTGGGCTCCCTCATGCTGCTGGACAACATCGTGGACCTGCTGCCCAACCCCATGGAGGGCAACTATCACAAGGCCACCCGCGCCGACGGCGAGACCGAGGAGTTCGTGGTCTCCCCCGGCGGCGTGCCCACCGCCTTCGTGTTCAAGACTGTTTCCGACCAGTACGGCAAGTACTCCTTCGTGAAGGTGCTCTCCGGCACCATCACCCCTGACATGCCCATGGTCAATGCCCGCACCGGCGCCGCTGAGAAGCTGGGCCGCCTGTATGCCATGCGCGGCAAGAAGGCCACCGAGGTCAAGGAGCTGGTCTGCGGCGACATCGGCGCCATCGGCAAGATGGACAAGGTCAAGACCGGCGACACCCTGTGCGATTCCCGCAAGGTCGTTGCCCTGAAGCAGATCCCCTTTGCCGAGCCCTGCTACTCCGTAGCCATCGTGCCCAAGACCCGTGGTCAGGAGGACAAGATCGCCCAGGGCCTTGCCCGCCTCAACGAGGAAGACCCCACCTTTACCGTTGCCAACAACGCCGAGACCCACCAGATGGTCCTCTCCGGCTCCGGCGATATGCAGATCGATGTGCTGGTCAGTAAGCTCAAGAGCCGCTTCAACGTGGAGGCAGAGCTGAAGCCCACCCGCGTGCCCTACCGCGAGAAGATCCGCAAGACCGTTCAGAAGCAGGGCCGCCACAAGAAGCAAACCGGCGGCAGTGGCCAGTTCGGCGACGTTTGGATTCGCTTCGAGCCCCAGACCGAGCAGGACGACATGATTTTTGCCGAGGAGGTCTTCGGCGGCTCCGTGCCCAAGAACTTCTTCCCGGCTGTGGAAAAGGGCCTGCGGGAGGCCTGCGTCCACGGACCTCTGGCCGGCTATCCGGTGGTGAATCTGAAGGCCGTACTGTACGACGGCTCCTATCACCCGGTGGACTCCTCCGAAATCGCCTTCAAGACCGCGGCCCAGCTGGCTTACAAGGCCGCCATGCCCGAGGCCAACCCCGTTCTGCTGGAGCCTGTGGGCGAGCTGAAGGTCACCGTGCCCGACAGCTACATGGGCGACGTCATCGGCGACCTGAACAAGCGCCGGGGCCGCGTCATGGGTATGGATCCCACCGGCGACGGCAGCCAGGTCATCACCGCCGAGGTGCCCATGGCCGAGATGGGCAGCTACGCCATCGACCTGCGGTCCATGACCCAGAGCCGCGGCAGCTTCGTGTTCCACTTTGTCCGCTACGAGGACTGCCCGCCGGCCGCTCAGGAGAAGGCCATCGCCGAGGCCAAGGCTCTGGCGGAAGAGCAGTAAAACAGTTTCACATTGCGTCAAAACGGCGGGGCCCCCAGGCCCCGCTGTTTTTTAAGGGAGGAGAGGATTTTTTATGTACGAATACAAGTATGTGCCTGTGGAAACCGGCGGCGGATTTCTCTCCGGTTCTCGGGAGCATCGGGAGGTGATCGACCGCTATGCCGCCCAGGGGTGGCGGTATGTTGGCTTTTTCCCGGTGGCCTTTACGGGCCATGGCGGCATCAGCAATGTGGATCTGATTTTTGAGCGAAAAAAAGAAAATTAAAAATTTCCTCGCTTGTTGCATAAGCAACTTCAAATATTCGAATATCCTGTTATACTGAGACCATCCCAAGGGCAATCATGAATCGTCAATCATAAAAAATAAAATATATGTTGAGGAGGAAATCGTTATGAAGAAGTGGGTCTGCTCTGTTTGCGGTTATGTGTACGAGGGTGCCAATCCCCCGGAGAAGTGCCCCCAGTGCGGCGTTCCCGCCTCCAAGTTCACCGAGCAGAAGGGTGAGATGAGCTGGGCTGCCGAGCATGTTGTGGGCGTGGGCAAGTCCTTTGGCGAGGGTGTTCCCGCCGAGGTCCAGAAGGAGATCATTGACGGCCTGAACGCCAATTTCGCGGGCGAGTGCACCGAGGTCGGCATGTACCTGGCTATGGCCCGTGTGGCTCATCGCGAGGGCTATCCCGAGATCGGCCTGTACTGGGAGAAGGCCGCCTATGAAGAGGCCGAGCACGCCGCCAAGTTTGCAGAGCTCCTGGGCGACGTCGTCACCGACAGCACCAAGAAGAATCTGGAGATGCGCGTCGAGGCCGAGAATGGCGCTACCGCCGGCAAGTTCGAGCTGGCCAAGCTGGCTAAGCAGTACAACCTGGATGCCATCCACGACACCGTTCACGAGATGGCTCGCGACGAGGCCCGTCACGGCAAGGCTTTCGAGGGCCTGCTGAAGCGCTACTTTGGCTAATCCATAAAGCAAGAGTTCCCCGGTTCATTGAACCGGGGAACTTTTTTTGTCAGGGTGCTGAAGCGCTGCTTCGGCCCATCCAAACCGGGTCAGCGGGTACTTTTGGAGAGGGAAACGGGAGATTGGTTCCCCCTCTTTTTGTGCTTTTTCACCCTGCGGGATGGCGAACTCCTGAGACGGAGAACTGGAACGCGGTATAGGTTTTCCTTGCAACCTGGTGCAAGGCGTACTATGATAGGGGAGATATGACTGCCGGGCACATACGGGGACCGGCTGCAAAAGTGGGGGGAAAGCAACATGTCTTCACAGGGGAGAGACATCTATCCGGAGAGCCAGCGGTGGCTGATTTTTGCCATTTTGATGGGCGTGGGCGGTTTTTACGGCGCCTTTACCTACACCATTCGGGGCGGGGTGTTCTGCAACGCCCAGACGGCCAATTTTGTGCTGTTCGCCATGGCGTTGGGAGACGGACTCTGGAAAAAAGCCCTGTACTATCTGATTCCCATGAGCGCCTATTTTCTGGGCGCCTTTCTATCCGAGGCGGCCAATACTGCCCAGAGACAGCGGTGGCCTATCCGGTGGGAGACGGCGCTGGTGGGCGTTGAGATGCTGGTGGTGGTTCTTCTGGGTCTGCTGCCGGAGACCGCGCCCTACCAGATCTCCCAGGTGATTATCAACTTTATCTGCTCCATGCAGTATAACACCTTCCGGGTGGCAGAGGGGGTACCCATGGCCACCACCTTCTGCACCAACCATCTGCGCCAGACGGGAATTGCCTGCTACATGGCGCTGCGGACCCGGGATCACAGCTATATCCAGCGCTGTGTGCGGCATCTGGGGATGCTGGGGGTATTTGTGCTGGGCGGCGTGATCTCCACGGCGCTGTGCCGCCATTTCCTGGGCCGGGCCGTCTGGGCGGCGCTGGTGCCCTTGGCCTATGTGTTTGCGGATTTGCTGCGGGCGGACCTGCGGGAGCGGAGAGATAAGGTGCAGGCTGCGCAGTGAGATGAGCTGAAACAGGCGCACCGACCCTCTGAAGCGGGTGCCGCCTGGGCTGGTGATTCCCACAGGCCTGAAAAGGGGAAAAAGAAAAACTGACCTCTTGCGAAAGAGGGCTGCCCATGATACAATTTTCTCCGTGAGAGATAAAAGGGGAAATCATATGTATCAGTACATTTTTTTTGATCTGGACGGCACCTTGACGGATTCCAAGACGGGAATTCTCAACTGCCTGCGCTACGCCATAGAGAAAATGGGCAAACCTGTTCCGCCCGAGGAGACGCTGCTGAAATTTATCGGACCGCCTTTGCAGGATTCCTATGCGGAGTACTGCGGTTTTACCCCTGAGGAGGTGGCCCGGGGCATCGCGCTGTTTCGGGAACGATATACCCCCATTGGGAAATTTGAGAACGCGGCGGCCCCCGGTATGCCGGAGCTGTGCGCCCGGCTGAAAGAGCGGGGATTTGTACTGGCCCTGGCCTCCTCCAAGCCGGAGGAGATGTGTGTCCCCATCTGTCAGAAGTTCGGTTTTGCGCCCTCTCTGGCAGTGATTACCGGCAGCCCCCCGGAGGGGGACTGGAGCAAGGCGGATGTGATCCGGGAGACCATGCGGCGGCTGGGCCTCACTGAGGCCGATAAGCCCTCCATTCTGATGGTGGGAGATCGAAAGTTTGACGTGCTGGGCGCCAAGGCCTGCGGTATTGATTGCGTGGGTGTGGAGTTCTTCGGCTATGCCGCCCCCGGCGAGCTGGCGGAGGCCGGCGCTGTGGCGGTGGTAAAAAATGCGGAGGAGCTGGAGGCGTACCTCACCGCCTGCTGATGGGGAAAGCCAATACATACAACGTACAACAGCGCCCGTCCCAAAATTGGGACGGGCGCTGAGACTGTCGAAAAAAGAGGAAACCTTGCGCGACGGGAAGGAAGATAGTTACGAAAGAAACCCAGGAGGGGTGCTAAATGCGGTAT